>JAGNEZ010000020.1 GCA_018003015.1 Phycisphaerae bacterium
CCCCAAGCCAGATCAGCAGGGCAAAAGTCACCAGTTGCCAGCAGGCATCCAGAACCCGTAGCGACCACGGAGCGGTTCCAAACAGGACCGTGGCCAGATAGTGCGGCACGTAGCTGCCCATGCCGTTGTACGCCCAGTAGAGAGCATGGGCCTTGTCGCCGGCCATGACTCGTTCGGTCGCGTACTGGTAGTAGGCCTGGTCGAAGCCCGGCGGATCGAACAGGTTGCGACTGAGCGAGATGACCAGAACCGCCGCAAACAGCATCGCGGCCAGCAGGGTACCCGGCGCAGGCCCCAAGCGGCCCGCAGGCTGGGCATCGCTGCCCGTCAACAGGGTGGGGCTGATGGTCGCCATACGGCATTCATCGACCGATAACCCAGTCCAATCCAGCTCAGTCCGGGAATACCGCTTCCCCCTCCGGTTTGCCCGCCCGATATCTCAAGTCGAGAGCCCGATAAGACGACAGATCCCATGAGAAACGACGGTCTATTCAGGTACTGCCCATGAAGCTCTCCGACAAGACATCGAAATCGGGATCAGGGATCACACGCAAAGCACCGCGCGAACTGGGCATCGCGGCCCTGAATCGTGTTCACAAGCCCTCTCGACTGAAGGGCTTGGACGCCAAGATCGCCTCCACGCCAGGGCGGAAACCGGCTGACCGGGCGGCAATCGCCACTCCGGCCACACCCCGCGTGGCGGTCATCGGACTGGGCTACTGGGGCCCCAATCTTGTTCGCAACTTCTATTCCGTACTAGGCGAGAATCTCCGGGCCTGCTGCGACCGGCAGAGCCAGCGCGGACGGTTCATCCTTCAGAACTACCCCGGCATTCGCTTTACCGACGACATCGAGGTCATTCTGGGCGATCCGGATATCGATGCCCTGGCCATCGCCACACCCGTGGATACCCACTATCCGCTGGCCAAGGCGGCGCTCACCGCGGGCAAATCGGTACTGGTGGAGAAGCCGATGTGCTCGACCGTGGAGCAGGCCGAGGAACTGGTCGACCTGGCCGATCGAAACGGCAAGGTCCTGATGGTCGATCACACCTTCGTGTACAACCCCGCAGTCCGCAAGATGAAAGAGGTCGTGGACAGCGGCCAGCTCGGCGAGCTGCTCTTCGTAGACAGCATTCGCATCAACCTGGGCATCTTCCAGCATGACGTGAATGTCGTCTGGGACCTGGCTCCGCACGACCTGTCCATCGTTCAGTACCTGGTGGGCCGGCCGCCCAGGAGCCTCTCGGCTTTCGGGGCCGCCCACGCCGGGAACGGCATCGAGAGCATCGCGTACATCAACCTGGACTTCGGTGACGGGCTGATCGCCAATTTCCACGTCAACTGGCTCTCGCCGGTCAAGATCCGGCACACCGTGGTCGGCGGCCGGAAACGCAGCCTGATCTACAACGACCTCGATCCCATCGAGAAGGTCAAGATCTATGACAGCGGCATCACCGTCCGGCATGACGACCTCGAGGGGCGGCGACGCCAGCTCATCGAGTACCGGACCGGCGACATCTGGGCTCCGCATATCGCCCAGCAGGAACCGCTGCGAACTATGGTCACGCACTTCATCGACTGTCTGAGGGAGCACAAGCGGCCCGTGACCGACGGCCGGGCCGGGCTCGAGATCGTCCGCATTCTCGATGCCGCCCAACGGAGCATCAAAGCCCAGGGGGGCCGGATCACGCTATGAGCTTCAAGGCCGATTTCGCTCGTATCGCCCCGGACGTGCGCCTTGGCGAGAACGTCACCATCCACGCGTTTGTGAACCTCTACGGCTGCTCGATCGGGGACGACACGCGGATCGGGACCTTCGTGGAGATCCAGAAGAACGCCTCGGTGGGCCGGCGATGCAAGATCTCGAGTCATAGCTTCATCTGCGAGGGAGTTGCCATCGAGGATGACTGCTTCGTCGGGCACGGGGTGATGTTCATCAACGACAAGTATCCCCGGGCAACGGCTGCCGATGGCCGTCCGCAGGGCGAGCAGGACTGGCAGGTGGTTTCCACCCGGATCAGACATGGGGCGTCGATCGGTTCCGGAGCCGTCATTCTGTGCGGCATCACCATCGGTGAGCGAGCGATGATCGGAGCGGGCGCGGTGGTCACCCGGGACGTGCCGGCCGGCGCGGTGGTCGCCGGCGTTCCGGCCCGCGTGCGAGCGGGAGCCACGGTCTGCGCAGGAGTCTGCCGGGAATGAACATCTCCGTCGTCTATCCAGCCTTCAACGAGGCCGGCAATATCGAGCGGACCATCGCCCGTTCGCTCGATGCTCTCGGCGGCAAGTTCGATCAGTTCGAGCTCATCATCGTCGACGACGGCAGCACCGACGCGACCGGGGCCCTGGCCGAGGAACTCGCCAGGCGGCACCCCGAAATCGTCGTTCTCCATAACGAACACAACCAGGGTCTTGCTCCCACGCTGCTCCGCGGCCTGCGCTGGGCCCGCTTCGAACTGGTCACCTACAACGGCATGGACTATCCGTTTGACCTGGAAGACCTGCCGAAGATGGCCGCACTGCTCGACCACGCTGACATCGTGGTCGCCAGCCGAATGCAGCACGCGGGCTACACCTGTTACCGCACGATCGTCTCGTACACGAACCGGGCCATGCTGAGATGGCTGTTCAACCTTCCATTGCGGGACTTCAACTTCGTCCAGCTCTTCAGGAAGGAAGTGCTGGACGCGGTCGAGGTCCATTCACGAAGCGCCGGCTTCGTCGCCCCGGAGATCATCCTGCGGGCGCACAGCCAGGGCTTCCGCATTGTCTCGGTCGACATCCCGTACTACCCCCGGCTGGCGGGTGAGGCGAGTTGTGGCAAGCCGAGCGTTGTACTCGGTTCGCTCTGGGAACTGCTGAGCTTCTACTGGAATCGTCGCAAGTGCGCCCCGCCGACCGGCGTGGCTGGAGGCCCGTCATGAACACCGCCGCCCCATCAACGTTGACCGTCCCGTTCGTCGACCTGAAGGCCCAGTTTGCCCTGATCGGCGACGAAGTCCTGGACGCGATCGGTGAAGTCTGCCGCGACGCGAAGTTCTGCCTTGGACCTGCGGTCGAGGAGTTCGAGAAGGGCTTCGCCGAGTTCTGCGAGACGCGGTATTGCGTGGCGGTCAACAGCGGAACCAGCGCCCTTCACCTGGCCCTGCGCTGCCTGGACATCGGGCCGGGCGACGAGGTCATCACCGTGCCGGCCACGTTCGTGGCCACCACCTGGGCGATCAGCTACGTCAGGGCGACGCCGGTGTTCGTGGACATTGATCCCGCCGCACGGACCATGGACCCGGCCCTGCTCGAAGCCGCGATCACCCCGAAGACCAAGGCGATCATGCCCGTTCACCTTTACGGCCAGCCCGCGGACATGGGTCCGATCCTCAAGATCGCCGCAGCTCACGGCTTGCCGGTGGTCGAGGATGCCGCCCAGGCCCACGGCGCCACTTACAGGAAGGACCGTGTCGGCGGCATCGGGCGTATCGGCTGCTTCAGCTTCTATCCCGGCAAGAACCTCGGGGCCTACGGCGAGGGCGGAGCCCTGGTCACCAACGACGAGAACATCGCCAAGCGGGCCCGGGCCCTTCGCGACCACGGCCAGCGGCAGCGATACGTCCACGAGGAAATCGGGTACAACTACCGCATGGAGGGCATCCAGGGGGCGGTCCTGTCCATCAAACTCGACTTCATCGACGAGTGGAACGCTGCCCGGCGCCAACATGCCGCGGACTACATCGATCGACTGACCGATCTGCCCGGACTGACCCTGCCGAAGATGTACAAGGACCGCAAGAGCGTCTTTCACCTGTTCGTCGTGGAGTTGAACAACCGCGATGGGGTCGCCAGGAAGCTCAACGAGGCCGGCGTCCAGACCGGGCTGCACTATCCTGTGCCCGTGCATCTCCAGCCCGCGTACCGGGATCTCGGGCTCACCGACGGGGCGTTTCCGAACAGCGAGCGGCTGGCTAAGCGATGCCTGAGCCTGCCCATATTCCCGGAGCTGACCAGCGCGCAGATCGATCACGTCTGCGAGCAACTGGCAGCGAACTTGTTCAAGTCTTAAAGGCCGACAGGTCCAGAGACCGCCGGTGCCTTGTCACTCCGCCGCCCGCTGCGGCCATCACCGGGCGGGCCAGGTCGAACGGAGTTCGTACACCTCCATGGACACCACTCGACCGGCCGATCCGACCGCGAACGTCTCGAGTTGCCTCTTGTCCGGAGCAGGCAGGAAGCAGGAGGTCAGCGACACGCGGCCGTCGTTGCCGAACACCTCGATCGTGGTCCGGTCCACGAGAATCTGCAGCCGAACACGAGCCTCATGCAAATCCAGCGGGGCGTCGGCTCCCAGGCACGAGATCCTGCGGTCCTTGACCGCGTAGGTGATCGCCTCGCCGCGCACGCGGAAGCCGACTTCCCGGGCTTCGCCCGGCTCGATCTCGGCTCGGATATCGAACAGGTCGCCGCTGAGGCCAGCCAGGAGGTTGTCGCCCGGGGTCAGCGGTTTGTCGACCCACCTGTGCTCCCTGGTCCGGATCCTCTCGATCTCCGTGACGGGCCGGCGAGTCATCCGAATGCCTTCCGGGAAGGTGCGGAGCTGCAGCTCGCAGGGGATGCTCATCTGCTGATTGAAGGGCATGTTGGGATAGCGGCCGCCGCTCATCCAGGCGATCTGGATGCGCCGCCCGTCGGTGGGCGGAATGTCGCTGTAGGTCTGGACCGCGTAGTAGTTCTTCCCGTAGTCTACGCGGAGTGGCGTGCCCTCAAAGATGAACCGGTTGCCGTCGAACGAGCCGACCAGGTAGCGGCCGTTGGCGGCCGTCCAGACCCACTTGGTCCGGTCCTTCCTTCCGTCCACGGGCATCTCGAAGAAGTCCGGGCACTCGCCGCAGTCGGGAGCATCGATATCGTGCAGGTGCGTCCAGTTCTTGAGGTTCGGCGAGGAGAAGAACGCGAAGGTGTTCCCATCCTTGTACAGAGCCATAATCCACCTGCGGGTCGGGGCATGCCAGACCACCTTGGGGTCGCGATTCTCCTTGACGAGGTGCTTGAGCACAGGGTTCTGGGCGTACTTGATCCAGGTTCGCCCGAGGTCATTGCTGTAGGCGATGCACTGGGTGAACGGCTGGTCCTTGGATTCGGGGGAGGTTCCTCCGGCCGCGGTGTAGATCGCGACCAGGGTCTTTTCGTCGCCCTTCTGAAAGCCGGCGGTGTTGTCCCAATCCACGACGGCCGATCCGGAGAAGATGGTGCCCAGCCTGTCGGGCTCGATGGCGTTGGGCAGTTGCTGCCAGGACAGCAGGTTGGGGCTGACCGCGTGGCCCCAGGTCATGTTGCCCCAGTTGACGCCTGTCGGGTTGTGCTGGAAGAACAGGTGGTACTCACCCCGGTAGAAGACCAGGCCATTGGGGTCGTTCAGCCAGTTGGCCTTGGCGCTGAAGTGGAACTGCGGGCGGTAGGTTTCATCGTAGACCTTCTCGGGCAGGACGATGGCAGCCTTCCTGGTCTCGCTCTGGGTGATCTGGTCGATGTTGATGTGCCCCCAGCCGCCGGTATGCCGATCGACGATCTCGATCCGGGCCTTCCGGTCCATCAAGGGAGTCACGTCCCAGGCTATCGGCTGCAACCGTTCGCTGTCGAAGCCTGTGGCCGTGCGGGCGACTCGGCCGTCGACCAGGAGATTGATGCAGGTTTCGCCCGGGTGGCAGCCTCCGCCGATGAGGAAGGTGAGGTAGGGGCGTTTGATGCGGAATTCCGGCGAAGTCAGGGTGCCCTGGGACTTATCGCCGCCCGCGTAGCTGTTGGCCAAGCCTCGGCCTGCGAAGCCGGCGACCTCCATCTGATTGGGGAGTGTGCCGTGAGCCGGGCGGGTGCCGAAGGCGGTGCCGGTTGTCTGCCATGGGGCGTAGTCATCGCCCTCGAAGTCGGCGATCACGAGGTCGGTCTGGGCGCAGGCGGGGAAGACCGCCAGCATGACGATGGTCGAGGCGAGAAAAGCGGTTCTCATGTGCTTGGCTCTCGTGGCTGAGTACCTATGTCCCTTGGGAGTGTGGGACAGGCTTCCAGCCGGTCATTTGACCGGCAAGGTGCCGGTCCCACACCTGACGGGACGAGCTCCAAGGTTCCTGGTCTCATACACCCATGGGTAGACCTGTTTCGTGCTCAACAAGGCAATCCCGGGACAGTCCTTCGGGCATTCTACCGGCACTCAGTTCGGATAGCACCGAGACGGCCTTGGGATTCCAGGGTGGCACGGGCGTCTCTGCTGTCCGGGTCGCCGAGTGGCGAGGCGGGGGCGTCTCGATTCCCGCCTCCGGTACGGTTACACTGGGCCGTCGTTCTGAAGTTACCTGGCGATGGAGCCGCGCATGGGGCAGGACGTCATTGGCGAGCAGGATGTTCCGACGCTTGGCTACGCCTCGGGTCGGCCGTCTCGTGTCCGGTATTGGGTGGTCGTCTTCGCTGTTGCCCTGGCCTTCGTCACCTACATTGACCGGGTCTGCATTTCGCAGGCGGCTCCGTCGATCCGGGCGGACCTGGGTTTGAGCGAGGTCCAGATGGGCCTGGCGTTCGCGGCCTTTTACTGGGCGTATGCGCTGTTCGAGGTGCCTGCAGGCTGGATGGGTGACCGGTGGGGGGCCCGGCGGGTGCTGATGCGCATCGTGATCTGGTGGTCGTTCTTCACCGCCGCCACGGGGTGGGTGTGGAATCTCGGGTCGCTGGTGGTGACCCGGGCCTTGTTCGGCGCGGGCGAGGCGGGGTGCTTTCCCAACATCACCAAGACCTTCACTGCCTGGCTGCCGGCCGGTGAGCGCGTTCGGGCCCAGGGCATCATGTGGCTGGGGGCCCGGTGGGGCGGAGCCTTCACCCCGCTGCTGGTAGTGCTCGTTCTGCAGTGGATGCACTGGCGTCTCGCTTTCGTCGTGTTCGGAGCGATGGGCATCGTGTGGGCGGTTCTCTTCTATGTCTGGTATCGTGACGACCCGCGGGAGAATCCTCGAGTCAACGCGGCCGAGTTGGCGGTCATTCCGCCGGCCTCTGAGGCGATGCTCGGGCACGAGCCGGTTCCCTGGAAGGCCCTGGTCACCTCCAAGACGGTCTGGTTGCTCTGGGCCCAGTACGTCTGCCTGAACTACGGTTGGACGTTCTACATCACCTGGCTGCCGACGTACCTTCAGGAGGCTCGCCAGGTCACGTTGCACAAGGGTGCTCTCCTGGCCGGCATTCCGCTGTTCTTCGGTGGTCTGGGGTCGCTGTTCTGCGGCTACTTCGCCACGTACCTGGAGCGGCGTACGGGTGACGTCGTCCGGACGCGGCGCCGGCTGGCGTGCACCGGCTTCCTCGGAGCGGCCTGCTGTCTGGCGCTGTCCGTGCATATCAAGGACCCGCTGCTGGCGATGATCGTCGTGGGGCTGGCGAGCTTTGCGAACGATCTGGCCATGCCGCCGAGTTGGGGGGCGTGCATGGACGTCGGCGGCAAGATCTGCGGAACGCTCTCGGGCAGCATGAACATGATGGGCAATCTCGGCAACAGTCTGGCGCCGATCATCACCGGCCTGCTGCTGGTCTGGACGGACCACAACTGGACGGTCATCTTCTACGTTTCCGCGGCGGCGTACTCTCTTGGAACCTTCTGCTGGCTTTCGCTCGATTCGGTCACGCCGCTGATGAAACCGAGGCGAGGGTTCGAGGTCCTTCCTGTGACGGATGAACGCAAATGAAGATCACGAAGATCGAGACCGTGGTGTGCAATGCGAGGATGCGGAACTGGGTTTTTGTCAAGGTCCTGACCGATCAGCCGGGGCTGTGGGGCTGGGGCGAGGCGACGCTGGAGTGGCACACCCGGGCGATCGTCGGGGCGGTGGCGGACATCGAGCCGCTGCTCGTGGGCGAGGATCCGACGCGTGTTGAGCACCTCTGGCAGATGATGTATCGCCAGCACTTCTGGCACGGCAACGGCATCATCCGGGCGACGGCTATCAGCGGCATTGATCTGGCCTTGTGGGACATCGTGGGCAAGGTTCACGGTGTACCCTGTCACAAGCTCTGGGGCGGTCCGGTCCGCGATCACGTGCGGATGTATTGTCACCTGGGTGGCGGGCGGATGGAGGACTTCTACGAGACCGATCCGGCGGACGCCAAGCGGTTTGCCGAGCTCGCGGTGAAGGCGGTGGAGTCGGGTTTCACCGCGTTCAAGTCGATGGCCGTGCCCTGGACGATGGCGATTGAAGGGCTTCCGCCGGTGCGTTATGCGGAGGCTTGTGTGCGGGCGATGCGTGAGGCGGTGGGCGACTCGATTGACATCATGGTGGACTGCCACGCCCGGCCGTCGCCGCGGATGGGCATTCTGTTCGCCAAGGCCCTGGAGCCGTTTGGGCTGTACTGGTTCGAGGAGCCGTGTTGGCCGGAGACGATTGACGACCTTGCTCTGGTGCAGCGTTCGGTGGTGACGCCGATCGCGACGGGCGAGCGGCTGATCAGCCAGCACGCGTTTCGTGAGCTGCTGGAGAAGCGGGCGTGCAGTGTCATTCAGCCGGACATTACGCATTGCGGCGGGCTGAGCGAGGCTCGACGGATTGCGGCCATGGCCGAGGCGTATCGCGTGGCCATGGCTCCGCACAATCCGCAGGGTCCGGTCAGCACGGCCGCATCGCTGGAGTTTGGGCTGGCCACGCCCAGCTACCTGATCTGTGAAGCCGTGCACCAGGACGTGCCCTGGCGTGCGGACATTGTCAAGGAGGGATTCACCGTCGAGTCCAAAGGTCGGATTGTCCGCCCGGGGGTGCGACCCGGGCTTGGGATCGAGATCGACGAGGGCGAGGTGAAGAAGCACCCCTTCCAGCAGGAGTTGCCCCAGCGGGTGTTCTACGCGGACGGGAGTGTGGGGGACTGGTAGCGGCCCCCGCCGCGGGTTGGGTGGTGGTTGGCCGGGGACTTGGGGGCGCCTCAGGGGGTGAGCTCCGCCTCGTCCATCCTGTGGTCGGACGGCTTGACGCCCTTCTTGTGGCCGCGGAAGCCGAAGGCCGTCGGCTTGAATTGGCCCACGAGATCGACCCGCACCTTGGGTGGGATCTTCGCCTCGATGCCCAGGCACCAGTAGGCTGCGTTGACCAGTAACCGCCGCATTCCCTCGCTTTCCAGGTCGGTTGCGGCGCCCATGGTGGTTGTGAAGACGCGGCCGGTCCGGTCTTTCTCGCCTCGGTGGGTCTTGATCCAGGCGACCGGCATCATGGGCTCGTTTGGTGTGCCCGGCACCGGCTTGTCGGTTGCTTTCATGGCTTCCAGGACCTGGCCCAGGATCAGGACTTTGCTGTCGTCTGGCAGGGGCGAGCGCACGGTGTAGACATCGGTGGGGCCCCAGATATCCGTGCAATCGCGCACGATGGGATGGTCTTTCATGTCTTTGGCTATGACCCCGCGGGTGCTTTGCTTGCCGTGCTGGCCGTGATGGCTGACCCAGGTTTCGCCGAGTACCCGGCGGCCGAATCCGTCGATCCAGCCTTTCTCCTTGCTGTCATAGCTGTACCGGGCATAGGTTTTGCCCTTGGGGATGTTGAAGGCGTGGGTGGCGGTCCGCATTCCGATGATCGGGTTTCCTGATGCCACGTAGGCATCGACGTGCTTCATCTGCTGGTCGGGCAGGTCGCGAAAGCGTGTGGCGATGATCATCAGGTCGGCGGTTTCGAGGGCCTGGAGTCCGGGGATGTTGTCGCGGATTTCGGGGTTGATCTCGCCGGTCTTGGGATCGACGGCGAAGAGCACGGTGCACTTGAATCCGTGGTGTTTGGCGAGGATCTTGGCGAGCTGTGGCAGGGCCTCTTCCGAGCGGTACTCCTCGTCGCCGGAGATGAGCACGATGTGTTTGTCTTTGCCCGGTCCCTCGCCGCCCTTGTAGGTCACCCACTGTTCGGCGGCGCAGAGCACGTTGGGGACGAAGGTCAGCATGATGGGCATGACTCTCCAGATCAGGGTATGAGCGACATTCAAGGTCTTGACGGATCGCATTCTCGAATCTCCCTGGCCATGGTGGCCGCATTCACGGAATCTGAAAGCAGGACCGGAACGAGGTTGTTGTGTTCAGCTCTGACGTCATCCCGCGGTGAGCCGTGTCGCGGGCGGCATGCGGCCGGACCCGCACAGGTCGGGATGAGGCGGGCGTCGGGCTGTTGCTCATCTGACAACCTGTGGTGCAGGCCCCTCGCATCGGCCGCGCTTGATCCGCACGGGGATCGCCGACCTGAATCAGCGCGGCGGCGACCGGCCGGGGCACGGTCGAGCGCCGGATACACCGGACGTGGAGGTGGCTCTCGCGGTGTTCGGCATCGCGGCTGCCCCCGCGGCGGTCGGGTCAGCCCCACTTGCCCTTGCTCATGTGTCCCGCGAGCTCGGTCATGGAGAGCTTCATCATCTGGTAGCTGGCGAGGAGTGTCTTGTTGAACACGTCCACGCAGCCGGGGTCGAGGGCATCCTGGATACCTTCTTTGCAGACCCCTTCGATCTGGCGGGCGAGGTCGATGACCCGGGCGTGAAGCATGTTCGTCCGCCTGGATCGTTCCACGAGATTCGCGGCCGCCTCATCCAGCAGCGTGAACTTCTCGGGTGGGGCCCCGCACTTGGGGCACTTGGCCGGTGGGGTGTCCCCGTCATGGATATAACCACACGCGCATTTCCATTTCTTCTTCATGATTGCCTTTCCTGTCTACGCGAATGCGTTGGAACACGTCTCAACGCGATCACAGGCGTTTCGGATCCGCGAGCCCGACTCCGCCATCAAGCCGGGCCTGACGATTGCATGATGCGGTCTCAGGCCTCGTTGCCGCCTTCATGGCAGCCCGGGCCTTGCCGTCGTTCAGTCCCCTGGCGAGCGGGAAACGGGAGCGCAGCGGGTGATCGATCGTTCCTGCTCGTCTCCCATTCCGCTCTCTTTCGCACGGTTCCTTCTCACGGCGTCTTCTTCCCGTACATCTTGTCGTACTGGGCGAGCATATTCGCGCTGGGGCCGCCTTCGCTCCAGAAGGTAATCCGGTTGGCTTCGAGTGCCTTCTTGAACCTCTGCAGGAGCGCCGGGGCGTCCGCGGGGCGCAGTCCGTACTTGTCAGGGAAGCTGAGCTGCATGTGCCACAGCGGAACCAGCAGCTTCTCCAGGCGGTTGCGCACGGCCACGTCTTCGGTTCGGCCATAGGCTGCGTTGAGGATAGCCAGTCCTTTCGCGACGAATTCGGGCGGGGTGATCTCCTGGGGATGCCAGCCGTTCATCGGGATGTGCACCTTGATCTCTTTGCCGAACGCATCCATCAGGGCCAGGAACGCCATCACCTCGTCGGACACGGGTCCGTAGTAGCCCGCGCAGAACTCCGAACGGATCTTCATGGGGTCCTGGTTCGGATCCCAGAGCAGCTGGGCGGTGAGGTACTGGCGGAAGTTGGACAGCTCGGACCCTGATCCCTGGAGGTTGCCCTGCAGCATCACGCCGTTCACTCCGTGGGCCGCGTAGTATCGGATATCGTCCACCAGACCGTTCAGGTTCGGGTTGGGTGCCAGGTAGTCCCAGAAGTTCACCCCGTAATGCCACACCCAGATGCTCTTGGCGATCTTTCGCCAGTCGTCGATGGCCGCTCGATACGGCTTGCTCAGCTCCTCGTCGCCGATACCGTGGAAATAACAGGCGTGGTGGCAGAGGCGGATGATGACGTTATCGCGCGGCCTGGTGACCTTGGGTGCGGCGATGGAGTACTGATAGGCAAGGGTCTCGACGTACTTGTCCGGGTACTTGGCCTTGACTGCATCGGCCACGGCGTTGACCAGCCGCAGGATCGTCCCATGCTGAGCGTCCTCTTCCTTGACCACGGCCATGCAGGTCTCACACTCGCAGCATCCCCACCTACCCGGCCAGGCGTCGTTCTGGGAGATATCGACGGCGGTGAGGTTCGGCGTCTGTTCGATCCACTTGAGGGCCTGGGTTTTGGCGAGTTCGATCACGTTCGGGTTGGTGAAGCACAGCTGTCCGCTGATCGCCTCGCAGATTCGTTTGCCGCCGACCAGGCTGTAGTATTCGGGGTGTGTTGCGAAGTACACGTTTCCCGGGGCAATAGCCGCCGCCGTATGGACAAACGGCCAGATGAGCACGCCGGTGAACCGTCCCTGGGTGTCGGGAACGGGCTGGCCGAGGCATTGCCAGATGTTGGCCCCGTTGAGCTTCAATCGAGCCGCGAACTGCCAGTCGGACACGTCGTGATAGAGGTCGTCGCGATAAACGAAGGGGGGTGCGTATCGGTAGTCGATGTCGGGCAGGGTGAGCTTCGGTTGTTTGGGGGTGATGGTGCAATCGGGGGCCAGGAACCGGCACCCGCAGAATCGCTCCAGGAACACGTAGGCTGCGTACACTTGGCCGCGGTTGTCCTTGCCCAGCAGGACGAAGTCCTTGTCCGAGGACTTGACGACCACGCCGTCGGTTCCCAGCTTGTCCGCCTGTTCCAGGAGGGTCTTGTCGAGTCGTTTGCACTTTCCGACGTAGAATGCGGGTCCGGCTGCGGCTTCACCTTCGGCCACCCGCGGGAGCTTGACGTCTGCGATCTGGGTGAGGTAGGTCTGAAGCTCCGAAGCCGCGTAGGTTTCGGCGGGTGAGGCGTTGTCCGGGGTGACGATCCGATACGCTGACGCCCCGTTTTCCACAACCACGATATCCGCTGCCGTCGTGGGTGCCGGCACCGTCGATGCCATCGCCGCACTCAGCCCAACCGTCCAGACCATGAAGGAGCGACAGGCGCGGGTTCTTTGTCCGTCCGGGTATATCGATCGCCTGGCGGGTGAGAGGGGAGTCACAGCGAGTCCGAACGTCCCATGGTCGAAGTTGTCCATCGTTCGAAGGTCTCCCATTCGAGTCTTATCTCAGTCGACGCAGATGCTTGGCCAAGCGGTGTCATGGCGGATCCCTGTCTCGAATCCGCATCAGGCCCGCGTGCTTGCCGCTCCTTCCGGACAGACGGCCAGCAGTTCGATTCCCTTGCTGGTCCCCAGGTTGCCGGAGTACTTCTTCTCTTGGGCGTTGTTCCAATGCTCGTGGACGCCGAGGCTGGCCAGCCTCTGGACCGGCGCAGGGTGGTGGGGGTCATAGAAGGTCCGGGAGGGTGGATTTTCCGCCAGGGCCGCCTCGTGCAGATAGTCGTCCGTTCCGTGCCGCCGGGGGTAGTCGGTCCATTCCGTCCAGAGGAAATCGAAGCCCACGGAGTCGACTGCCACCGGATCCTGCGAGGCCAGGAGGCTGGCCGTCCAGCCGCCGTTGAAGGGCTGCGATTTCCATCGCCGGGGTGCCGGGTCGATGGGGTGCTTACCGGAGTAGAGGCCGTCGATCAGGTGGAGCACGGTCTTGCCGCCCAGGTGGGTGTGGCCCATGAGGTCGACCTGTTCCCGGTAGATGCTGGTCGACTCCGAGAACGAACCCCGGTGCAAGTCGTAGTAGCCCGATTGGACCGGCCAGCGTACCAGTGAGCCGAAGTGGTTTTTCCCACAGAGGGTGACGCCGGTGCGGGTGTGGGCCTTGAGGCTGGCGAGGTTGATGATGTACTCCGCCTCGGCGAAGCACACGGGCAGGAAGTCCGGGGCCTGGTTCTCTGGTCGGCAGCTCCAGTGGATGGGTATGGAGGATGGCTGGGCCTGGGTGCGTCCGAATTTGCCCGCGTAGTCCACGAAGGGCACGTTCGGGAATGCCGCGTGCAGGATGTTGTAGTATTCGTGGACGATGTACGCGAGTGTGTCGCAGATGGTGATGTCGGCTTCCCTGACGCCCACGGTGGCGGTCAGTTGCCGCAGCAGGGCGATGATCATCTGGGGCGACGTGTTCATGTAGTCGGGTCGCTGGATAAAGGTGTAGGTTTCGGGGTCCACCGCTCCCTCGCGGAAGATCATCCCGACCCAGTTGGGCTTGATGACGACTTTTTCGCCGGCCTTGTAGCCCCGGTCGCCTCGGCCTCGCCTCGCATTGAGATGCCGGAGAAGCCGAGTCCAAGCCCGAGCCGCCGAGGTCTCGCTGCACAGCTCCCCGACCGCCCGCTCCACCATCCGGTCCACCCGCTCCTGGTCGGTGCAGGGAGACTCATACCAATGTCCATTTCCCGGACCCCTCCAATTAGCAGCCAGGGGGTCATGGACCCACACCACTCTTCCGGGATGAACACCCTGGGCTTCGCCGATCGGCTTGAGCCGCTCGGGCTCGTGGATCTGGGCGGCTGCTGTCCGGGACCGGCTCAGCCCGATGGCCGCCCCGATCCCCATCGCCTGCTTGAGGAGTTCCCGTCGATTGGCCCGTGGTCTGGCGCAGGTGCGGCCGGTGCGTTTCGGTAGCGGGTCCGTGGGCGAGTGCATCAGCGAGGCTCCTTTGCAGGCCGCAGGCCGCCAAGCGAGTCACCCTGAGGAGACGGACGGACCGGCCGCGGAATCGTTGTGTCCGATCCGACCGGGAGAAGATCTCCGGGCGGATCCCTGTTTCAGGCCATGGGCGAGAGTATCCTCCGGGACTGGGGCGAACGCAAGCGTGCGTGGTGCTGGTTTAAGGCAAGCCTGTGGGCTGGCCACCGGCGGCCCAGTACAGTTCGCGGAGGACCAATCGCTGGCCGGAGGGGTTCGCCGAAATGGTGAGCGCCAAACGAACCCAATTGTAGCGGTCAGCGATCGCTTCCGGCTGTTTACCTGGCCGGGGGCGGCCGTTTTCTCCGCCTCGGTCTCATCCGGCTGACGGCGGAATCCGCTATGCAATAACACGCCCGGTGACCCGGTGGGAAGTCGGCAACCGAAACGGGGAGAGTCGGCGAGGAGCGAGATCAGGCGAGACGCGCAGGGAACGGGTTGTTGTTCGGGCGGGCGGAGCGGTCGTGGGATGCCCTGCGGGCGGGTCCTCTCTCGTGTTCCTGGATGGGGGGCGCTTGAACGCGGGTTGATCTTGGCTTAGCCTGCCCGCGGTGTCAGATTTGTTCCAGGAACACACGGAGAAGGGCCATGAGAAGAAGATCATTACCTGCCGGTTCGTTAGTGATTCTATTCACCTTGATTCTGCCGGCGGCGGTGTTGGCCGGCGACCTGGACAACCTGTTCAATGTTCGCAGCGCCCGGACGAAACGGGTGTCGAGTGCGAACCCGGAATGGAGGAACACCAACCGGGACAATCGCCAGTTGCCGGCCGGGGAGACGCTCACCTTGGCCGAGCTTCAGGGTCCGGGTGTCGTTCGGCACATCTGGTTTACGATCGCGGCGCCTGCCGGATGGGGGCGTTGGCTGACGTTGCGGATGTACTGGGACGGTCAGGAGGAGCCGGCGGTGGAGACTCCCATCGGTGACTTCTTTGCCGTGGGGCACGGAGCGTTGACGGTGGTGGACTCGTTGCCCGTGGCGGTCTCGTCGGAAGGGCGGGCGTTGAACTGCTACTGGCCGATGCCGTTCACCAAGAGCGCGAAGCTCACGCTGACCAACGACTCGAAGGAGGCCGCCCGGGCGATCTACTACTACGTTGACTATGAGGAGGTTGATGAGCTGCCTTCGACCACGGCTTTTTTTCACGCCCAGTATCGGCAGGAGTATCCCGCGAAGATGGGTGAGGACTACCTGATTCTCGACGCTGAGGGTCGGGGGCATTACGTTGGCACGGTGTTGTCCGTCGCCCTGCGGACGCGAGGCTGGTTCGGCGAGGGTGACGACCGGTTCTACATTGACGGTGCGACCGAACCGCAGCTTCGGGGCACGGGAACGGAGGACTACTTCTGCGATGCGTGGGGGTTCCGGGTGCTCAACCGGCCGTTTTACGGCATCACCCTCAACGGCTCCGACCAGGGGCGTGATTTCGGCGACCTCATCACCGCGTATCGTTGGCACGTCAACGACCCTGTCCATTTCGCCCGATCGCTGAAGGTCACGATCGAGGACAAGGGCAATGTGTTCGACGCGAGCGGCCGCCAGGTTTCCGGCTTCATGGAGCGGTCCGACCTGATGAGTTCGGTGGCCTTCTGGTATCAGACCGGCAAGGCCAAGCGGTTCGCGACGCTGCCGCCCGCGGAGGAGCGTCGCATCCCGACGGAGGTGATCCAGTTCGAGGCGATGGTGAAGGATGCGAAGGCGGAGCCGTTGTCAACGCCAGTTGAAGCGCAGCGTGGGAGATTCAATGGCGGCGCGCAGCTTTGGGTGAAGTTTGCCGACCAGCCGGGTGAGGTCACTATCCCGTTCAAGCTGGAGAAGGCTCTGGTGGGCATGGCGACGCTGCGACTGACCACGGCCCGCGATTATGGCACATTCGAGGTACTGCTAGACGGCAAGACGTTGTCGGGCAGGAAGGCTCTGGACTTGTATGCGCCGGCGGTCACGTCTTCGGTGTTCAGCATGGGTTACGTCGACCTGGTGGCGGGCGATCACGAGCTCAAGTTCAAATGCGTCGGGAAGGACGACAAGTCGACGGGCTATTATCTTGGCGTGGACGCGCTGGAAGTCGCCCGGATCACGAAGTACGTGCTGGTGAAGTAGGGGCGGCTTTGGTGATCTGCTGCCAGGAGTCGAGGATCGGCCCTTCGTCGCGGACGGGCCCGGTCGGGTCGAGGCCTTCAACTTGCGGCGACGGTTTGCCGCGAGTCATCGGTCGTCGGAAGAACGCTCTGAGTGTTTCGGGCACGGAGGGACAAGTCCGAGAGCGGTTTGGCGTCAGGGGGGGTGCAGTACAATGGCCGAGCTGGGCCCGGCAACGTAACCGGGCAAGGCTGCCTGGAAGATCCCGTTTCAAAGCGTCGATCAAGTGGGCCACCGTGGGCTTGCGCTTCAGTACGTCATCGGGCTCACCGACCTGCGAGGAGGCAGAATGAGACTGACCCGAGTTTCTGTCGTGGTTTTTGGCCTGGCTTTGGTTTTTGGGATCCCTGTGCATCAGGGAAGCTCGCTGTTGGCCGAAACATCTGCTGAACGCGACCAGCGCATGGCGTGGTGGCGTAAGGCGCGGTTTGGCATGTTCATTCACTGGGGACTATATGCGATTCCAGCGGGCGAGTGGAAAGGAGAACGCCTTGACAATCCGGCTCACTGTACAACGTGGACCCGGCATTTCCTCAGCATCCCGACTGCCGATTGGGATCCCCTGATCCATGAGTACGAGCCGGTTTGGTACAATCCGCGTGACTGGGCCAGGTTGGCCAAGGCCGCGGGTATGCAGTACGCCGTCCTGACGACCAAGCATCACGAGGGTTTCTGTCTGTTCGACAGCAAGCTCACGGATTTCACTGCGATGCACGCTCCCGCCCGTCGCGACTTGGTGAAGGAATGGCTGGAGGCCTTTCGTGCCGAGGGGATTCGGGTAGGCTTCTACTACTCGTTGATCGATTGGCATCATCCCGACTATCCTGTGGTCGGCGATCGCCTGCACCCCGAGCGCAAACGACCGGAAACGCTCGCCGAGAAGCGCGACCTGAACAAATATCTCGATTATTTGCACGGGCAGGTCCGCGAGCTGATGACCCGCTACGGCAAGATCGACGTGCTGTGGTTCGATTTCAGTTACGACAAGCTCACCGGAGAGGCGTGGCGGGGAACGGAACTGTTGACCATGGTTCGATCGCTGCAGCCGGGGATCATTGTCAATGATCGTGTAGGTCTGGGGGGTGATTTCTCAACGCCCGAGCAGCGCATTCCGCCCAATGGAATTCCCGGCAAAGACTGGGAAACGTGCATGACGATGAATGGCAGTTGGGGTTACAAGCGCCATGACCACGCATGGAAGTCGACGGAAGCGCTGATCCGCAACCTGATCGATATTGCCAGCAAGGGAGGGAATTACCTGCTGAACGTCGGTCCCACGGCGGAAGGCGTGATTCCCGAAGCGAGTGTGAATCGCCTGACGCACATCGGGCGTTGGATGCGGATAAACGGCGAGAGCATTTACGGCACGTCGGCCAGCCCTTTTTCAAGGCAATTGCCCTGGGGGCGCTGCACGCGGAAGCTGTTGGACGATGGCACGACGCGGCTCTATCTGCAGGTCTTCGATTGGCCCAAGGACGGGCGTCTTGCCGTGCCGGGCCTGGCGAGTCAAGCATCTCAGGCGTACCTGCTTGTCGATTCGCGCCGTGCACCGTTGCCTTGCAGAAGTCACGCGGAGGTATTGACGATTCAGGTACCGGCGGCTGCGCCGGATTCCCTCGCTTCGGTGATTGCGCTCGACATCGAGGGCGACCTGAAGATCGTCCAACCTCGCTTGCGGGCTGACGCCGACGGAGTGTTTCACCTCCATGGGCGTGATGCGGAATTGCATGGTACCTCGATCCGTTATGATGGTCAGGAAGGCCGTGAAAGCGTGGGCTATTGGACTGACGCCAAGGATTGGATCAGCTGGCCGATTCAGGTGGAGAAGGGGGGCACGTTTCGCGTGGAAGTGGTTTACGGTTGCGCGAAAGGCGAGGGGGGCGAATATGTGGTTGAAGTGAATGGACAACGATTGGCGGCCAGAGCCCGTGAAACCGGGGGCTGGTTCGAGCGCGTCACTGATCTGATCGGCACGGTGGATCTGCAGACGACCGGAGCGAGAAGCCTCTCGATTCGTCTCACATCGAAGCCCGGCTTGGCCGTCATGGACCTGCAAGCAGTCATCCTCCGACCGATGGCGCATCCGTAGCGCGGCAAGCCGAACGCATGCCGTTTTGGCCTGTGCTCGCGGCCGGCCCGGTCTGGTCTTTTTCAATGGGCTTGACGATTGGCTGCTGAGGCTACGGGACCTTGACTGCATTCCATGGCGACGGATGGTGGATCCGTCCCCATGGAGGAGGACGACGGGTGCATTGGCCATCAGGCTTGACGACCCTTTGACCGCGCTTGGGCTTTGTTCGGCGGGTCCTCCGGCGAGGCGTGGTGGGGTGGCGATCCGCCTCCAGCAAGGAGCTCGTCAGCGAGGAACGGCTTGACTGTCCCATCCTGGTTCAATATCCTTGGTGACCTGTTGGCGGAAGGTGTACGGCGAGGAGCAAGTGAGGTTGGCAGTGGGCTCAGGAATGGAAGCAGGCCCGCGTGGCCGGCAAGGGCGCTGTGAAGGGGACGGCGGCGGGGCGTGATGTAAGGCTCTGTCATATCGGATGTAACGTGAGAGCTGCATCGACCAGGTACAACGCGGTTTCAGCGGGGCGATCGATCACAAGTCCCTGTAGACACAAGCTTGGCGGCGTACCCAAGTGGACCAAGGGGACGGATTGCAAATCCGTTATTCATGGGTTCGAATCCCATCGCCGCCTGTGGATAAGTAGTTGATGAATAATAAGTTATAAGCAGATCGACATCCTTTTCGTAGTTCCGCAATCGAGATGAAGGGTCCAGATCAAGGGTCCAAGGGCCGACCCTATCGGCGCGACTGCATGCCGGATGCGGGGCGATTTGCCTGGCCCCGGGTTTTCCTTCGCTGGCAAGTCTCGGAAGCTGCGAACGATGCCTGGCCTTGTGGATCAGACATACCCGTTATGGGGAGTGACACATGGCGGCGAATGATGGACAGGAGATGACCGGGATCACGCGGCGAGGGTTCTTCGGCGCGGTGGGTGGGACGATGGTTGCAGGCGGTGCGGTACTGACAGATGCCGGGTGCGCGGAGGCCGCCTCAGTCTCCCGGGCGTTGAGGTCCACTCTTGTTCCCGGCCGGGCGCTCCGGGTGAAGCCTGCGCTGGCGTATGCCATCCCCCAGCGGCACGAGAAGACGAGTTGGCGGTCGTACGGTGGTCTCAAAACACGCGAAGACGTGGACCAGGAGGCTCGTCGGATCGAGCAGGAGCTGAAAGGACTGGCGGCACAGGCCGAGTTTTCCGTCGAGGTGCTTCCTCTCACGCTGGTTGGAGATGCGGGTCAGGCCGCTGCGGTGGCCAAGACCGAATGCGACACCATCCTGGTCTTCGGCTCGGGTGGCGACCAAGGTTGGCTGGAGACCATGGCGGCCTCGGGCAAGCCAAACCTGCTGTTCGTGCGGCACCGGTCCGGGCCGGTCTACCTGTGGTACGAGATTGCCCACTGGCGACTGCTGCGCAAGAGTGAGGATGCGTTCAGAGAGCCGAATCTCGATGTCGATGATGTTGTGGTCGACGACTACGGTGAGCTCTTGTGGAGGCTTCGGGCGCTGTATGGTCTGAAGAATGCCCGCGGGACGGTGTCGGTTGCCTTGGGCGGTTTGCAGGCCTACAGCAAGCCGGGGCAGGAGTGCGGGCCGGCGCACGTCAAGGTGGTCTGGGGCTACGACGTGAAGGAGGTGGCGGTCGAGCAGATCGAGGGCCGACTCAGGCAGGCCCGCGCCGACGTGGCGGTCATGGGTGAAGTCGAGCGGCAGGCGGACGATCTGCTGACCCAGCCGAACGTGAGGCTTGGTACCGAGAGACGGTTTGTGGTCAACTCGTTCCTCGCGCTGCGGGTGTTCAAGGAAATCATGAAGGAGGCAGGGGCGACCAATCTGGGCGTGGCCAACTGCATGGGGCCGCTGATCGGTCTGCTGGACACGCCGCCGTGCCTTGTGCTCAGTCTGCTCAATGACGAAGGCTGGACTGCGTTTTGCCACGCCGACTACACCCACACGCCGCCGGGCGTGCTGCTGCGGTGGATCTCGGGCAAGCCGTCGTTGGTCAGCAACTCGCATTTCCCGCACGACGGCATCATGACGCTGGCCCACTGCGCCGCCCCGCGGCGAATGAACGGGCAGGACTGTGAGCCGACGCGGATCCTCACGCATTTCGAGTCGGATTATGGCGCGGCCACGAAGGTGGAATATGCGAAGGGTCAAGTGACCACCAACATCATCCCGAACCTGCACTGCACGAAGTGGTATGGCTTCCGGGGGCGCATCCTGGACTCGCCGGCCTATGACATGTGTCGGTCACAGATGGACGTGCGGATCGACGGCGACTGGCGACGGCTGCTGCGCACCATGGAAGGCTTCCACACCATCACTTGTTACGGCGATTACCTCCGTGAGGTGGGGTACGCGATCAAGAAGCTGCAGATTGAATGGGACAATGTCAGCGCCTGAAGTACGTCTCCATACGATGAAAAAAGTCCGAAAAAGCGATAGGGGCATCGGAGGGGGAAGCTGTACAATGGCGAAACATGGCCCGACGGCGTGGCCGGGCAAGGTCAAATGGGAAATCGGCTGAAGCCACCTGCCGGCCGCTCGCCCGCATGGAGCCTGCCGCGCCGGACGGTACGAGCCGTCTTCGGCTGCTTTGCAGTATCAGAGGTTCTTTCCGATGACTCCCGATGAGTTCCGAAAACGGGGACGCCAGGTCGTGGACTGGGTCGCCGACTACATGGAGAACGTCGAGCGGTACCCGGTCCTGTCGCAGGTCAGCCCCGGCGAGATCCGTGCCCAGTTGCCTCCGTCGCCGCCCGCCACGGGCGAGCCGTTCGAGCACATCCTGCGCGATATCGACCGGATCATCATGCCGGGCATCACCCATTGGCAGTCGCCTAATTTCTTCGCCTATTTTCCATGCAACAATTCGGGGCCGTCCATCCTGGGCGAGCTGCTCTCCGCCGGCCTGGGCGTGCAGGGCATGCTCTGGGCGACCAGCCCCGCGTGCACCGAGCTCGAAACCCACGTGATGGACTGGCTGGTCGACATGCTCGGCCTGCCCGCTCACTTCAAGTCGAGTTCGACCGGTGGGGGTGTGATTCAGGACACCGCCTCGTCGGCGACGCTGTGCGCCATCCTGGCCGCCCGCGAGCGGGCCACTGGGGGACGAAGCAACCTGACCGGTACCGACCCGCGTCTTGTCGCGTACGCCTCCACCCAGGCGCATTCCTCCATCGAGAAGGGCGTCCGTATCGCCGGCATGGGGGTGAACAATCTCCGCCTGATCGATGTGGATGAGCGTTATGCCATGCGCGTCGGTCTCCTGGCCCAGGCCATCGCCGCCGATCGCGCCGCGGGACGCGTCCCCTGCTTCGCCTGCGCTACGGTCGGCACGACCTCGTCGACGGCCATCGACCCGCTGCCCCAGATCGGCAAGCTCTGCCGGGAACAGAACATCTGGCTGCACGTCGATGCGGCCATGGCCGGCGCGGCGGCCCTGTGTCCGGAGTTCCGTTCGCTTCAGGAGGGGCTCGATCTGGCCGACAGCTACGGCTTCAATCCGCACAAGTGGATGTTCACGAACTTCGACTGCGATTGCTTCTTCGTCGCCGACCGGGCAGGGCTCATCCGTACGCTGAGCATCCTGCCCGAGTACCTGCGCAACAAGGCGACCGAGTCGGGCGCGGTCATCGACTACCGCGACTGGCACATCCCGCTCGGTCGGCGCTTCCGCGCGCTGAAGCTGTGGTTCGTGATCCGTTCATTCGGCGTCGAAGGGCTCCGCGAGCGTGTCCGCAAACACATCGTTCTCGCCCGCGAGTTCACCGAGTGGGTGAAGGCCGACCCGCACTTCGAGGTGGCCGCGCCGGTGACCATCAACCTGGTCTGCTTCCGCCACCGTGGCGGCGATGACGTCAACGAGCGCATCCTCGACCGCCTGAACTCCTCCGGGAAGCTCTACCTGACCCACACGAAGCTTGGCGGGAAGTTGACCCTGCGGATGTCCATCGCCCAGACCAACGTCGAACGTCGCCATGTCGAGCAGGCCTGGCGGCTCATTCAATCCGCCGCAAGCTGAGACCAGCCCGCGCGTCACCGAGGGATTCTCTTCACATGCTCCGCGCGCAAACGTGGGGTGCCGTCTACAAGCCCCGCGTGCAAGCAAGCGGTTCTTCCTTTAGCATGTCGGCGGGATTACCGGGAAGAGGAACTCCGCGGGCGGCGTTTCGCCGACCCAGAGAGTTTATGATGTGGAACCCTTACGGGCCGCCGGGGCCGATGGTGTAGTCGGATTGGGCCATCGCTCAAGCCGCAGCCGTCTTGAAGGACGCATTGTTCTGACGGCAACGGCGGCCGGACTACCGCATCTTCAGCGCGGCTTCGATCAGGTCCACCACTTGCTCGAAGTTGAAGTTGCTGACGTTGATGAGCAGTTCAAAACGGGTGGAGTCATCGGGGTCAACCCGGAAGTGTTCCTGGACGAAGCGACGGCGTTCCTGCTCGATGCGATCGATCTCGACGGCGGCTTGTCCCGGATTGGCTCCCGTGCGGCGGGCGAAGTTCTCGACCCGCCAGTGGCGCGAGGCGACGAGCTTCACCCGCAGGCCGCGCGTGCGCGGGAGGATCAGATCCACCGCTCGGCCGAGGAAGATGGCGTTTCCCTGGCGGGCGATGCACAGCACTGTCTCGGCCAGTCGGTGGAAGGGGTCGTTTTTGCGGAACTCCTGCTGTATCAAGGACCGAATCATCTCCCCCAGCCAGCTCAAGTCACGCTCGTTCATGGACTTGTGGAGCCGTTCGCGCATCGCGTTGTCGTCGGCCATGGTGTGCAGGATCTGCTTGTCGAACACCGGCCAGTTGAGTCGGCCGGCCAAGATCACTGCGATTTCGTCCCCACCGGCACCGACATCATTGGAGATGGCCACGAAGTTGGCGACCTGCTCACGCAGCGGCGTCGGCCGCGCCGGTCGCAGACCGCGGGTGATCTCCCACCGGCGCATCTGCTTCTCAATCAGCTTGACCAATCCGGGCTTGTCCGCGTGGGTTCTGCCGAACATGTGTCCTCCCTGGCCTGAGGGCCGCGAGGGTAGCAGATGGCCTGCGTCTGTGGGGGCGCCCCCGTTGCCGTGCGAATCCGGCTTGACTGAATCGGGGAGCGGCAGACGTCACAGGGGTGGAAGGGCACTGGCTCTGATCTGAGCCTGCTGGGCCATCAGGTCGGCGTCCGGCCTGTGCCTGTCCACGGTTCCTTCACATCAACTATACCACAGAATCGCCCTGCGGGCAGGCGGCGCGTCGAATGGCGTTCGAGACGACCCTCGCGTCGGGCCTCCGCGCTGGTGCGGCGCTCCCGTGTGCCGGGGCAGTTTCCCGTCACAGGTCGGCTGCCGCTGTTCAGTCTCAAGGGATGTGAGGCGGAGTCTACTTCTGCGGTGCATCGAACCTCACACCGGCGGGCAGCTTGTCCGTACCGCCGGGTCCAGTTACATATGCGTCATAGACACCGGGCGGGATTGGACTGAGGCCAATCGGGTCAATCTCGACGACGGCCGCCTGGCCTTGGCCGAAGACACCGACCAGCTTGCCAAGCACCGGCCCGAACAGGAACGTGCATTCCTCGAGATTCCTTCCGGTGACAATGACGACTGAGTTGCGAGTGGTTGGCAGGGAGGTCGGACAGACGCCGGTCAGCTTTGGCACACCGGGCCCGGGGTCTGGCTCGAGCTTCGAGAGACGATAGACCCAGGCAGACAGTCCCGATTCTGCCAGGGAGAGCGGCGTGCTGTCGTACCATTGCTGTTTATAGCTTCCTGAGGGTTCGAATTTGCAGCAGTGGTGCGACGTCTTCTGCGGCGTCTGGGGCGCCGTCGGGAGTTGTTCCTTCAGCTTGTCGGCCACTTGAGCCCTGTACAGTCCCTGCATGGCTCCGAGTTCCGGATACCACCATGCAACTCGATTTCGGGCCTTCTCGGTAGCCGGCACCCAGCGGCTCTCAATCTGAACCTGAAGATCGGGTACCAGGGCTGCCTGAGCTTCGGCGATCGATCGCAGAGCCCGCGAGAGGGCCTGCATGTCCTTCATCGGTGCGGTCTCGTTCGGCTTGCGCGTAGTGTTGTATGGAGGTTTTTGATGTGTTTTCCCGTCAACAGCCTCGGCGGCTTCAAGAGCCTGTATCGCGGCGCAGACCGCTCTCCTGGGTGAGTCACCGGCTCTGTCAGTCGCTTTGCAGTTGGAGCGGACACTTGGGATCTTCGCGTCGACTTGCCGCAGCATGCGCAGGGCCGCCGCCGGGTCCCTCGCGGCAACGTGCGTGCGGGCCGAGGCAAGGCTGTAGAGGGCATCGTTTCGGGCCGCTACCATGACCACGAACGGCACGCTGATGTCCTGGAGGAGCACCACGGGTCTCGCCCCCTCCTTGACTCTGTAATCATCAAGATTGGCCGCCATGTACTCTCCCCGGATTCGAAATCCCAGCGAGGAGAGCCGGGAAAATGAGGATATGGAAATGCGCTGGTTCGCCGACTTGATGTCGGCCGTATTGAGGCGGGAGCGTTCGGCGAGTGCGTTCGCCGCGGCGGAGTAGCCCATTGCCTTGAGCTGCAGGGCGATGTCGCGCTGATAAGCCGACACGGATTCGATCTCCATGTTCTGGCCGACGGCGGAAGGGAATACGCTCACCGTTGTCACTTCGTCGGGCGACGGATCCTGGGTGCCTTTCCTGAGGGCGACAAAGCGCAGTGTTACCTCGGCGATGAAGTCCTCCTTTGTCACCGTGCCTGGCGAAACACTGATGTTGCCCACGAGCACATGCACGCCGATGCCGCCGGGCATCTGGAGCTGGCCTGGATCACTGGACAACTCGTGCAGGCGCATGTGATAGAAGGCATTGGCGGCCTCGGTGATGCGATCACGAGCACGAAGCTTGACCACGGACAGCCCCTCATAGGCTTTGGCCTGGTCGGCCAGCTCTTTGGCCCGAGCGGCCGCGTCGTTCTCAGGCAGCTCCGGAGCATCAGTTGCGTTCTGTTCGGGCACGGTCACGGCTTGCGCCGCCGGCGCAGCCACACCCAACAGGCTCTCGAGCAGTGACGCGTTGGCTTCGGGGGACGCGGCGTTGGATTGCAGCAGGCTCTCCGCGATCTTGTAGGCAATCTGATTTCGGATGGGCTGCACCGCGTGTTCCGGGATCGTGAGTGCCTCAAGGGTCAGTGCACTCTTAAATGAAGCCACATCAAAAGTACCCAGCTTGGCGGCGACCTGGAATGTCACATCATCATAGAGCTGCTTGGCGTTCAACTCGAAATCGATCTTGAAGAAGTCCTGCTGGGCGACAACAAAGGGCTTGGTAACCGCAATCTCCCCAAATCGGGTGTGGTATTCCTCGAGGGCCTTCACCTTATCTGGAAGTCTGGGCCATCGGTGGACTCCGTTTCTCCAGTTGTCGCAGCCGACGCTCACCAGGCAAGCGAGCCAAACGAGAACGCAGACCGGCCGTGAGTTCTGATAGAGCAGCATCGCTCGCTCCTTCTGTCAGGGCACCTCCGGACCGCTGACGCAGGACGACTCCGCATCGAATCTCATCAGCGGGCGCGAAGGCCGAGGTTCGGGACGCCTTCACCATTTTTTCTGTCCATGACCTGAAGCGGGCACAGCTTCGGAATCGTCCAGGATGTCAGTTGCGAGCGCTGGGGCTTGGGACGTGCGTGACCGCCGTCGAAGAGGGTGCACAACGACCACACGTCTCTCGGGCAGATGCCGGCATGCTGCTGGACGGATCGGGTGCTGGGGGCGCGTCTGGCCGGCGGTCATGCCCTCTCACCTGAGAGGTCCATGCACTCGTCGAGAGGTGCTCACCGCGCCGACTGAGCGATCATGCCACTCATCGCCCGGTCCGGAGCATCTCCCCGTTGTGGGCGGGCTTCTCCTTGTCGGTCTGATCCAGATGCCGTTTCAACGATCGAGCTGCATGAAGTTTGGCCATGCCTGGGCGTCGATCTTCTCGCTCTGATCCGTTGTTCTGCGGCGACGGGTCGCCGGTCGATGCAGCTGGCCCACGATGTAATGTACACGCTTTTTGAAAGCTTTTCAAGCGCAAACGCAAGAAATGATGTTGGCCGGATCCGTCCGACCACCCGGGTGGTGGGGTAACCGGGGTGGAGGAGTAGGTCTCCGCTGGTCGTTGTCGGACAGGCCGCAAAGGGTCTTCTGCTCGACGTCCGGACGTGCAGGCTGATGGTCCTGAAGAGGATGGGCGCTCCACGCGGGTCCTCGTTTCCGAGGGGTCGATGCTGGGAAACGTCGATGCTCGAGCGAGTCGAAACAAGGTGACTTGCGAGGTGTCAAATCCCCTGCTCAGCGGTAGGATGTTCTCCCGGCGGCTCACACCGGTTTGTGGCGGTGGGCGGCTGAAGGGAGCCGGAGAAAATGAGTCGGTACGTCACCTGCATTTTGTCGGGGTATGTCATGTTCGGTGTTGCCGGATGCCAGTCGGGGTCGGGACCTGTTACGGATGCTCGGAGCTTCATTCGCGAATATGAGGCCAGGGTGCGGCCGGTGGAGAACGACCTGTCCCGGGCCTGGTGGAAGGCGAACACGTCGGGCAAGGATGAGGACTACAAGGCCAAGGAGCAGGTTCAGAACAAGCTGGACGGTCTCCTGTCCGATCCTGCTCAATTTGTCCGGTTGGAGAAGATCCGCCAGGGTTTGGCGGCCGGAAGCGACCAGCTTGATCCCCTCGTGGCCAGGCAGATTGAGGTGCTGTATCTCGTCTACAAGGCCAAGCAGCTCGACGCCGACTTGCTCAAGAGGATCGCGGCCAAGGAGAACGAGGTCGAACAGAAGTTCAACGTTTTCCGGGCCAGGGTTGACGGGACGGAGATGACTGACGGCGAAGTCATGGACGTGCTCAAGAGCTCCAAGGACTCGCGGCATCGTCGCAAGGTCTGGGAGGCGAGCAAGGTGGTGGGCTCGGTTGTTCTGGTCGACCTGAAGGAATTGGTCAGGCTCCGCAACGAAGCCGCGACGAAGCTGGGTTTCCGCAACTTCTACGAGATGCAGTTGCGGCTGGCCGAACAGGAACCCGAGGAGATCCTCAGGCTGTTTGATGAGTTGTATGCACTGACTCGCGAGTCGTTCAGCCAGGCGAAGGCGGAGATCGATGCCAGGCTGGCCGCCAACTGCGGGATAACGGTGGCCGGCCTTCGCCCCTGGCATTACCACGATCGGTTCTTCCAGGAGTCGCCGGCGATCGACGATGTGGATTTCGACACGCCCTACGCCAAGGTGGACATCGCCGGGCTGGCTCGGACTTTCTACGAAGGCATCGGGCTGCCGGTGGACAGGATCCTGGCTCGAAGTGACCTGTACGAGAAGCCCGGCAAGTGCCCGCACGGCTTCTGCTGCGACATTGACCGCGAGGGCGACGTTCGGATCCTGGTGAACATTGTGCCGAGGCACGACTGGATGGCCACGGTGCTCCACGAGTGTGGGCACGCCGTCTATGCCGCCCGGAACATTCCGATCAGTGTGCCTTACGTGCTGCGAACGCCGGCTCACTCGTTCACCACCGAAGGCGTTGCCATGATGCTCGAGCAGTTCGCGATTCGGCCTGACTGGATGGCGGCCATGGGTCTGAAGGTGGCCGATCCGGAAGCGGCCGGCAGGGCCGGAGCGGCGATGAAGAAGCGAGCCCTGTTGATCTTTGTCGCCTGGTCGCAGGTGATGACCCGGTTTGAAATGGCCATGTACGAGAATCCGGAGCAGGATCTCGGCGAGCTGTGGTGGGACCTGGTGGAGAAGTACCAGATGGTCAAGCGGCCGGAGGGTCGAGACGCTCCCGACTACGCGAGCAAGATTCACATCTGCACCAATCCGTGCTACTACCACAACTACACGATGGGTCAGCTGTTTGCTTCCCAGCTTCATGCCACGATTGCGCGCCAGGTGCTGAAGACTGAGCCGGCCAGAACCCTGTATCACCGGCGCAAGGAGGTCGGCGAGTTCCTCACGAAGCGGGTTTTTGCCCCGGGCAGCTCGATGCGGTGGCCCGAGTTCGTGCGCTTCGCCACCGGCGAGGAGTTGAGTGCCAAGGCGTTTGCGGCGGAGGCGCGGTAGGGCTACTCGAGGTTCTTGATTGCCGCTTGGGCCGCCCAGCGGACGCGTGGGATTTTGGCCATTTGCTTCAGGACGGGCAGAGCGGGTATGGCCGCCGGCTTGCCGATCGAACCCAGGGCGGTGGCGTACGAGCGCAGCACCTGGACCTCTTCGCCCTTGACCGAGCTGGCGTCGATCAGGGCCTGCACGGCGGGGGCCGCGTCCTGGCCGATGCCCGCGATCCCGTTGCCTGACATGAGCCGTACGTTGGGATCCTGGTCTTTCAAGGCGGCGATCAGGTTCTTCAAGGCCGGGAGGGCGCCCTGGCCCCTGTCGCGCAGGGCGATGGCGGCCAGTCCGCGAACCACCGGATCGGGATCGGAGGTCAGGGCCTTGCCGAGGTCAGTCGCTTCGCCGGCGGGTACGCGTGGGGCCTGGACTTTCGCGGCCGCCGCCCAGGCTTCCGGGCCGACCTTGGCCAGAATGATGCTGTCGATGCCCACGTTGTAGCCGCTTGACGCCTCGCGCTTGCCCAGGCACAGGTAGGTGAGCGTGTGGCGGCCCTTGGTGAGTCGCGGCCAGCCGACCTGGTGAGCGAGCCCGACGTAGGTCTCGAGTGCGTAGCCGTCGAACTGGGTTCGTGGGCGCAGGTCGGCGCCGGGTTCGTGCTCGAGCTGAGCCGCTCCGGCCGGTTTGCCGTCGAGCAGGACGGTGTAGACGCCATAGTCCGACGCCTGGGCGACTTCGGTGTAGATTTCGTAGTTGCCGTCCTCAGGCACATCGAAGGGGAGCTCGATTCTCGCGTCCTTGCCCTCGGCCTGGAACAGGATCACGTCCTTGGACCAGAACAGCTCGGGCGAGATCGAGACCCTGCCGCCCTCGGCCTTGACCTGGTCGATCGCCTTTTCCACTTCGATCTGCAGGGCGTTGCCCTGGGGGAGTCGCGCGGGTCCGTAGGGTAGCGGCGGCTGATCCTGGGCGATGCCCTGCTGGTACCAGAATGCGACGCTGGACATCAGGTCGGTGCGTTCGCCGAACGCCGACTTGACCGAACCGTCCGGGTTGTAGGTCCAGCCCTTGTGCTCGATCTCGAACCTGAGCGACCTAGTGAACGGCACCGGGTCCAGGAGGTGCCAGCGATAGGCGGTCATTCGCGAACCCAGGTCGGTTCCTTCGGCGACGGTCACGCCGTAGTAGGGGCCGTCGTTGACGTGCAATCCCCAGGCGTCGTTGAAGTAGTCCTCGCTTCCCGTCCCTTCGATGGAGGGTTTTGACTGGCCGTCGATCCAGAAGAACTCGTCCCCTTCGCCGAACCAGCCGGCCTCGGCCTGAACCACAGACAGCACTGTGCCGACGTAGTGGCCTCGACCGGTGACCTTCAGGAACTCATAGAGCGAGCCGTCCGATGGAGCGGGCATCCTCTGGCGGTAGCGGGCGTGGAAGTAGAGCGTGTCGTCCGGCAGTGACGGGATCTTGTTCCAGTCGACGTGGTAGTACAGGCAGGTCACCCGGCGACGGCCTTCGTTGGTCACGGTGATCTTGCACGACTTGCGGAAGGGCATGGGCCAGTAGCAGTTGCGGGCCCGGCCGTCGGAGCTGTCGCGAACCATCTCGGAGCGGACCTCCTGTTCGATTCCGTGTCCGACCGCGAAGAAATCGCCGATCGGGGTATCCACGCTGGGGGTCTCGCTTCCGTCATAGTACACCCGCAGCCGGAGGAGCCGCGGCCAGCCGTATTCGTTGTCCGCGATCGTGACCCACAGGTGGGTGACCACGCCTGGTCCCTGCAGATCGGCCAGGACGGTGGTCTCTCCGGGGATGGGTCGCTTGCTGTCGTCGTTCGAATCCCAGTCGGCGTTGTTGGACGATACCCGGTGAGCGCTGAAGTCCTTCGGATCGGTCAGTTGGAAGGGGTCGGGATACCCTCTCGCGACCTGCTCGGCACTGGCGGCCAGGGCGATGGTGAACAGTGCGATCGCCGACGGAATGAGCACGAGGTTCCACTTCATGACGTCCTCTCCCTGGAATGGGTTTCCCTAGTGATTGATTGACATCCACGTCCGCTCTCTGGCGGACTCACGGTCCCCCGGCGCTGGGGCGAGAAACGGTATGCTACTTGCAGGGGGAGCAGGCGGCAAGAGATGGAATCCGCCGCTGGGCCGCGCGACCGCAGGCGACTATCGTGACGCGCGGCGATTCAACTCGGCGTCTGTTCTCGGTCGACCGAGGGTTCCGGCGGATTGCCTGCCACCTTGGTTTGGCAGATCTTCATACCCCGGGCCTGGTAGTTGGCCAGGGCTCGGGGATGATCGCGCGTGCAGGTATGCACCCAGACGCGTTTCGGCTGCTCGGCCCAGGCGGCCTCCAGAGCGATGGTCAGCAGCGGGCCGCCCAATCCACGTCCGATGAACGCCGGCGCCAAGCCGAAGTAGGTGATCTCGATTCCACCTTCGTGGTCGCGTCGCAATTCGAAGTAGCCGGCCGGCGAGCCGTCGTAGGTGGCGATCCAGGTCCGCAGGTCCTCATCCTCGGCATAGGCACGCCATTGCTCCTCACCCCAGTTCAGCTTCTCCCACCACGACCACGCGCTGCCGACGAACTCATACAGAAACCGGTTCACCTGCCATTGCCTGATCTTGGCCTCCCGCACCTGGAAAGCCGGATCGGAGCAACGTTTGGGTCGCAATTCGGCAACCGATTGCATTTCGAGATAGGTGACGATGACGCTCATGTTCGTCTGCTGCGGACCGATCGAACACACCCGGGCTATTCGGTTGCGGGCAGATGCTCCTTCAGATACCGCGTCAGTGTTTCGAAAAGATGGCGCTTGGTGTTGTCCCCTTCCTTGATGGCGTGTGTCCGGTTCGGATAGGCCATCAGGGAGAAGGGCTTGTTCTGTTTGATGAGTTCGTTGATCAGGGCCTCGCAGTTCTGGTAGTGGCAGTTGTCGTCGGCCGTGCCATGGACGAGCAGGAGGTTGCCCTGCAGCTGGTGTGCGAACGTGCTGGGTGATCCGTCCCGGTAGCCGGTTGCGTTGTCGGCGGGCAGTCCCATGTAGCGTTCCTGGTAGACCGTGTCGTAGAGCCGCTCGTCGCTGACGAAGGCGATGGCCATCGCGGTGCGATAGAGGTCGGGGTAGCGGAAGATGGCGTTGAGGCTCATGGAGCCGCCGCCGCTCCAGCCCCAGATGCCGACCCGTTGGGGATCCAGGTATGGCCGTTCCTGCAGAATCCGCCGCGTCGCCTCCGCCTGGTCCGCCGAGGCGAGGATGCCGACCTGCCGGTAGATGCACTTGCGCCACTCCCGGCCTCGTGGTGCCGCGGTGCCGCGATTGTCGACGCTCATGACCACGTAGCCCTGTTGGGCCAGGAGGCAGTGCCACAGGTAGGTGTCGCCGCCCCAACAGTCCATCACCGTGGATCCGGCCGGCTCGCCGTAGACGTACATGACCAGCGGGTATTGCCTGCTGGAATCGAAGTCCGGCGGCCTGATGCACCAGGCGTCGAGCTGGATATTGTGGTCGAGTTTCACGCGGAAGAACTCGGCGGGCGAGGGCTTCAGTTCGGCCAGCGAGGCGGCCAGTGCGGCGTTCTCGGCCAGGGTTCGGAGGACCTTGTGCCCGGGCAGACGCACCAGCTCGATGACCGGAGGTCGTCCGAAACACGAGTAAGTGTGAAAGGCCCAGCGGCCATCGGTGGAGATGTCGTAGGAGTGGTTTCCAGGCTGGTTTGCCGGCGAGATCCGCCCGACCGCTCCCTTTCCGTCGAGTGACGCTCGATAGAGGTAGCGCTGCGTGGGGTTGTCCGGCGATGCGATGAAGTAGATGCAGCCCTCTTCCTCATCGATCCCGGCGATGCGGACCACGTCGTACTCGCCGGGGGTGAGCAGGGTGATGGACCGATCGGCGCGGGAGATGGCATACGCGTGCCGCCAACCGTCTCGTTCGCTCAGCCAGAGGAAGCGTGTCCCGTCCTCGATCCAGTGCCAGTCATCGACCACATCCACCCACGCGGCATCGCGGTCGGTGAGGAGCGTTCGCATGTCGGTATCGGCACCTTCGATGAGCTCGTTGGTATTCTGCAGCCGGTTGAGCTGCTGGAAGACCACCGCACTGGCGTCCTCTGTCCATTCCAGTCGCGGGATGTAGTGATTCCTCGGGTCGGCGTTTGAACGGAACCACCGTGTTCGCCCGCCGCGAGCCCTGACCACGCCCACGCGGCAGGCGGAGTTGGTCTCGCCGGCCTTGGGGTAAGGAAACGAATTGAGCGTCGGATAGGGTGCGTCGGTGTTATTGATGATTGTGAACTCGGGGACTCTCGACGTATCGAACTGCCAGTAGGCGATGTGCCTTCCGTCCGGGCTCCAGCGGAAGCCGTTCCGCAGATCGAACTCCTCCTCGTAGACCCAGTCGGACGTGCCGTTGATGATCTTATCCGAACCGTCCCAGGTCAGCTGGGTGATCCGCAAGCTGCGAAGCGCCTGTACGAAGAGGTTGTTCTCGCAGACGAAGGCCACTCGCCGGCCGTCGGGTGAGAAGGCGGCGAACATCAGCGTCGAGGGCGCGGCCCTCCCGCCGAGCCTGATCAGCTCTCCGCTCTCCAGGTCGAAGACCCAGTAGTCGCCGCGGGTGTTCCGCCGCCAGACGCGTTTCGTGTTAGTGAAGATCAGCAGCTTCGTGCCGTCGTCTGACCATGAGTAGTCGTCGATGGTCAGCGGCTTGGCGTCCGGGCTTGGCCGCAAGTCCGACGCGGAGACCAGGACACGGCGTCGGCCAGACTCGGTCGCGTAGCCGACCACATCCTTGGCGTCCTCGATCGCCTCGGATTTCTCCAGTACGGTGTAACCCGAGCCGTCCTTGAGCCACCGCGCCGGCCCCCACTCCTGGGTTTTGAACTCCTCCTTGCCGAAAATCCGATCCACCGTCAGCAGCGAGTGATCTGCAGGCGTCTCGGCGGCCGGGAGCGATGCCGACGCCGACAGGACCAGTGAGCAGCTCAGCAAGGCGACCCGGCGGTGCCTGCGATGCGGGCTGTTGGCGGGGGTGTCCGGAATCGCCCTCGCTGGTCGGCCGGGCCTTGAGCTTCCTTCCGGTCCACGAGTTGTACGGTTGCGCATGGGTTGCCTCGCGAGTTTGTCCACCTTCACGCGGCCAGCAGGTACTCAGCCTCTCCGGTGAACGGCCGACAGCCGCACGAACCATGATATCCTGATTCCACTAACCGGCGAACTCGACCTTCCAACCACCCATGTCACCTCGCCCGGCGTTCACCCGGAGGACAGTTGTGGCGATGTGGAATGAGCCGACCGATCACTTGATGGGCTCAAACGGAATCGGACCACACTCCGGAGGTCAACGATGGCTCATCTCACCAGACGGCGACTGCTGCAACGTGGCGGACAAGCGGGCCCTGCCATTGGGGCTCCCGCTCTTTGGGCAGGTTGCGGAGCGGCACCGCCGTTCGTAGGCTTGGCTATGGACACGCTCCGCCAACAGACCGCCCGTGTCTCCGTCATTCGCGGCACCACATCATCGCGACCCAATAGCCACAACCTCGAAAGGGTTGCACAACGCTTCACACTCAGTCCCGCGTCTTGGGCCCCACTGGTGTCGAGCAGCCGCATCCAAAATGGACCCGTCCCGTCGGGTCCCGTTATTCGGGCCCAACCGATCGCGCCGACAGAGGATGGCTGAAAGCCGGCCTCTCTTTCTGCTTGTTCCTTCGGGCGGTCACCGGTATTCTGCCCCTGGTTGGTATTGCCCAGAGGAGGAGATCTCATGCACAAGCCAACGCTGGCCTGCGTTCTCGGGTTTTGGCTGGCAAGCCAGAGTTCCCTGCCCGGAGCGACCATTCAGAAGCGCTACTACGCCCACGAAGCCGTCGAGGATGCCAACGGCGTGATCGCCCCGTGGTACCGCGGGCAGAACGGGCAATGCGACTTTCGCGTGCGTGTGGCCGCCGAGACGCTGAAACGCTACCCGTGGACGGACGCGAGGAAGGCCCCGGCGGCGTTGCCCGAGTTTGTCTTCAGCGGGCGGTGGCAGATCAAGCCGGATGGGACCATCACCATTCCCGAGCTCAAGGACTGGGACAACGGCGACCTCGGGCAGCGGGCGTCGTACGTGCTCGGTGGGCTGGTCGACTACTATCGCTACACCGGTGACGGGGCCGCCATCGGGCTCATCACCTGCCAGGCGGACGCCCTGCTCGACTACGCCCTCACGCCGAAGGACCATCCCTGGCCGGAGTTCCCGATCACCGTGCCGGTCAAGGGCAAGCCTTACGGCCAGGCGGACGCGACGGGCTTCATTCAGCTCGACATCGCGGCCGAGATCGGCATCAGCCTGGTCCGGGCGGCTCAACTCACCGGCAACGAGCGGTACATGGCCGCAGCCAAGCACTGGGGCGATCTGCTGGCCGAGAAGCGGCTCCGCGAGCCGGGCATGAATCCGTGGCCGCGGTACGCGAACCCGGAGGACGTTCTCTGGGAGGACATTGCGACCGGTGGCGTGGCGTTCATTCTCGAGTTCTTCGATGTGCTGATCCGCGCCGGCTACACCGGCAAGGACAACAGCATCGTGCAGGCACGGGAGGCCGGCGTCGCCTATCTTCGTGATGTGCTTCTGCCGAACTGGCTCGGGCATGATACCTGGGGCCGCAACTACTGGGACTGGCCGTGCGACGTCCAGGTCGAGAACGTGACCGAGTTTGTTGCTCGCTACTTGATGGAGCACCCCGAGGAGTTCCCGAACTGGAAGACCGACGCCCGTAACGTCATGACGCTGTTCATCAACCGCACGTGTACGGCCACCGACTCGCGGGGCGACACGTACCACGGGGCGTGGGCGTATCCCGAGTCGTCCACCTGCTGCGGTCGGTCGCTGTGGTACGGGCCGATGGAGCTGGCGTTCGTGTACGGCATGTACGGTCAGCTTGCGGGCAGCGAGTGGGGACGCGAGATGTGTCGGCGTCAGATCCTCCTGGCCACGTACGACGGGCGGGAGACCGGCGTGGTCGAGGACAACCTGGACGGTGGAGCGATTGTGGCCGGCGATTGGTTCAAGATTGCCCAGCCGATGACGCTGAAGCACTGCCTAGCGGCGATGGCCTGGATGCCGGACGTGCTCGGGGCGAGCCGCGAGAACCACATCATGCGGAGCAGCAGTGTGGTGACCGAGGTTGCCTACGGCAGCGGCGTGGTCATGTACAAGACACACGACGCACCACCAGAGACCATCGACACGTTGCGGTTGGCCTTCAAGCCCGAAAACGTCCGTGTGGGACCTGCCTCCAGCACAAGGCCTCTGGCCTCGCGTGAGGATCTTGGAGAAAACGGTTACACCGTTCGACCGCTCCCCGACGGCGACTTCATCCTCGCCGTCCGCCACGACGGCGAACGGAATGTCTATATCAAAGGCAACGAGTCAGGGAAGGGGGTGCCGTTAGACGAGGAGACCAACGGATGGGAGAGATCGCAGTTTCTTCTGACCAGTAGCAGCGCGGGTGCGAGCCTCGTGATGCCGTTCACGGGTAATCAGATCCGGCTTGCTGGCAGCTTCGCTCCGGACGGCGGCCTCGCCGACGTCTACCTCGACGACGTGAAGCAGTTGGCAGGTATCGACTGCTGGGGGCCCAAGGGCCACTTCGGCCTGCTGTACTACCGTAACGGGCTGGTCAACGGCAAGCACACTCTGAAGATCGTAGCCACGGGCAGGGGCAATCCGAAATCCCGAGGAAGCCAAGTTGCCCTTCTTCCTTACTATGAGATATCCGAGGCTGTGCCAGGCACATCTGGCCCGAGTTTCGGCGAGGGTGGCGGGCCGACCGATGCCCAGCGATGGATCTTCGGATACCCCGGCCGTACGGACTATGTCGACTCGAAGGGCAACCCCTGGCGACCGGCGACCGAGTTCGTGGTCCGGTCGGGCAGCCATGTCGATCCGGTGGTCGCCAACTGGTGGACCAGCCGCACCCGGTTGACCGTCCGGGGCACGCCCGACCCCGAGCTGTACCGTTATGGCGTCCACGCCAAGGAGTTCTGGGCGGACTTCACCGTCGGACCGGGCACCTACCACGCCCGGCTCAAGTTCATGGAGACCCGGAACATCGAGCCGAAGTTGCGGGCGATCACGGTGCACATCAACGGCCAGGAGATGGTCGCCAACCTCGACCTGTGCGCCACGGCCGCGGGCGATACCCCCGCCCGCACCGTGGCCGACATGCACGCCGGGCTCAAGCCTCTGGCGTCCGGCCTGGTCAAGCCCGTAGACCTGGTCTTCAACAACCTCGCTCCGCTGAACGGGGTCATTTCGATCCGGTTCAGCAATACGCTGGGCGGCGAGGCGATGGTCCAGGCGATCGAGGTTGGCCCGGGTGACGGCGGGCAAGGCGCTAAGCCAATCACCCTGAAACTGACAGCAGCGGGCGAGCCGGCCTCGCCCGACGGTAACCTCTTATCCAACGGGAGCTTCGAGCAGGGCATGCCCGGCGATCTGGGCTCGATGGGCAAGACCGGCGGCGGCAGCGGCTGGCAGTATCTCTTCGCCGGCGCGAGTATGGCCTACATCTTCCCCGAGTCCGCCTACGCGATCCACCCTCAGTGGGGACTGCCCGTCCTCCACGGCGGCAAAGAGGCGATACGCACCCACACCCACGGGCGAGGGCATACCATCATCTGGCAGGATGTGGAGGTCAAGCCGGACACGAGGTACGCCGCGGCCGTCTGGGTTCGCGCGGACGATCTGCACGGCCAGGGTTTTGGTGCTGATCCTGGTGACTCGGCCGGGCTGTGGATCCAAGAGTTTGACGAGAGGGGTGTTTTGGTCGTGGACCATCCCAAGCAGGCGGTGGCCAAGCCGTGTGACTTCACCCGGCTGAATCGGAGCTTCACCACGAGCAAGACCACGGTGAGAGTGAGGTTTCTTCTGGACACCGTGATCGCGGCCTCCTACGAGCAGGGGCACGTGACATACGATGATTGTGCCCTCAGGATTTGACTTTCCTGAAACCTGTGCTCATGCTCGTTCGTCTATTGGGCAGGGGTGGTATGTTTGCGTGGTTTAGCGACCGCGGCCCTGTTTTGGAGGATGGCGCTCATGATGGCCTCCGCCCGTCTTCGACTCTCCCTCCTGGTTGCGTTCGCCTTGTTCTCGGCCGTGCCGATCGCGCTTGCTGTCCAGGAGAAGGCCCAGACCTTCAAGCTGGATCTGAAGAAGATCACCGAGAGTGGGCCGAGATACCTCGAGTACGGCAAGCTACCGACCGAGGAGGCTCTTCGGCGGTGGTGTTCCTCCCAGCACGTCTGGTCGGTGAAGGGCGCTCGGCGCGGGGGTGAGGAGGGCAAGACCTTTGAGTCGCTGGCCAAGAAGGAGCCGACCTACGCCAGTGAGTTCGCGATCAAGGGTGTCGTGAAGCTGGGTCAAGACTCCTATCCCTTCGCGTGCGATGCCGCCGATTTGAACAAGACGGGCTTCGAGAAGTTCTACTTCGATGCTAACCGCAACGGCGATCTGACCGACGATCCGGTGGTGACCGCCAAGAAAACCGACCTGGACGGGATTCGCTTTGGCGGTGATTACGTTCCCGAGCGGTCGTTCCCGCGGGTGGAAGTCAAGATTCGGGTCGGTGACGGCGAACTAGACTACGCCTTCTTCCTGACCGCCCAGGCGTACCAGACGTACATGCCGGGAGATGACGGCAAACCTGCGCAGACCTGGCAAGGTTACGCCCAGTTCAGCCCCGCCATCTACCGTGAGGGCGAGGTGACGCTTGACGGCAAGCGGCACAAGATCAGCCTGCTCGACTACAACAGCAATGGCTCATTTGACGATGTCACCGCCCTCTACGGCGACGAGGAGTTTCGCAAGCAGCGCAAGATCGCCTATGCGATGAACGGCGACATGCTCCTGGTTGACCCTGAGCCCAGGGCGGAGAGCATCGGATACGGATATGACGTCATCGATCGTCTCGAACGGCGTTATGTGTCCAAGCTGGTGTGGATCGACGGCCGCTACTGGGACCTGAGAGTTGCCCCGAGCGGCGAGACGATCACGCTGAGCCCCAGCGACCGGCCGACCGGGACGATCTCCAATCCCGCGGCGCGTTACCATGCCGTGGTCTACGGCGATCTCGGTTTCCTGGCGGTTCACGGGAGCAAGGACGACCCTGTGGTTTTGCCGGAGGGCGAGTGGAGACTGCTGGAGTACACGATCGACCTGACCGAGCGCAAGAAACCGGCGACGGTTCCGGCCGCCACCCAGGCCGCCAAGGCCAAGGCTTCCAAGTCACTGTTGGGGGCTCTGTTCGCGTCCATCACCGGCAGGAGTGGGCCGGGTCGCGGTCGTCCCGACTTCACCCTCGTGTCGGCCAACGCCCCTTGGGAGTTCAAGGCGGTCAAGGTCACCAGGAATCAGGCTTCGCCGATGCCGTTTGGCCCGCCCTACAAGCCGTTCGTCAGCGTCGGCTACTTCCCGGACAAGAACACGGCGAGCCTCCAAATGCAGCTGGTCGGCTTGGCGGGCGAGGAATGCAGCAACCTGATGGTGAAGGGGGAACGGCCCCCGACCCCGACGTTCTCCATCGCCACAACGGGCGGCGAGATCATCGAACGTGGCAAGTTCGAGTATGGTTGAGGCTTCACCTGCGGGTACTCGTGGCGAGTACCATCGAAGCTGGCGGATGAGTATCGCGTCTACGTTCAGATGAAGACCGGCCCGTTCGAGGTGGATCGAAAGGCCTTCAGCGTCCTCAGGGCGGCCGAGCTGGTACAGAAGTAGATGGTCGGGTGACGAGGTGTGGGAGACCCTCCCATACCTCGTTTCCGTTTGTACGTGTCCTTGTTCCGCCCGACGGCTTGCAGCCGGGAGGGTCTCCATGTCATCTCTTCCCCTTGCTCATCATGGACGATTGGCCGCTGCGATCATGATCCTCTGCGGCTGGGCCTTGCCGGTGGTCGCCCAAGCCACCTCGGCCACTAAGCCCACCGATACCTCGCCGGCTCGTGATGAGATGCGGGTTGACAGCATCGAAGGCATGCCCGTCTCGCTTCAGCCCGCCAAGGACCGGGTGTTGCTCGTCGTGCTTTTGGACACCCGCGACGCGAAGTCGGACGAAACGGCCAAGGCGGCGGTCACTCTCTACCGCCGTTTCCACGCCCACGGCCTGGATGCCGTCGGTGTGTATGCCGACAAGTCCGAAGACCCGGTCTTCACTTTCAGCGAACGATGGCAGCTGCCCTGGCCGCAGGTCATGGACAAGGCCGGCGACCAGCCCAAGCCCTCCGAGCGGCTCCATCTGGACAAGCCCCCTTCCTGTCGCTTGATCTCAGCGCGGGGCAAGCCCGTACCCCTGAAACTCGAGGATGAGAGCGGCACGCATGCGGCTGTGGCCGAGCTCCTGGGTGTTTCTCTCGAGCGCGCTCCCATGCCCGAGAGAGTGGTTGCCAAGGTCATCAAGGATCCGCAGCAGGCGGCCAATCCCCTGGCGATGCTCATGGCCTTTGGGGCGGAGACGGATGTCAGCAAGAATCCGGAGAAGGCCGCCGATCAGATTGTCAAGACGCTCGCCGAGGACGGGGGCACGCAAATCGGCTCGTTGATCGTGGAGTGGCTCTACCCGGCCGCGGACGGGGAGATTGCCGACGTCATCAAGGCGACGATGGCCAAGCTGCCGCCCAGAGATCAGGTTCGCCTGGCCTCGGGTGTCATGCAGCGAGCCCCGGACGGCATCGAGTGCATCCTGCCCTACGTGGCCAAGCTGGACTACGGTGATTCGGTAATTGCGAAGATGTCCCGGTGGGATCGGAGCCAGTGCGGGCGAGCCCTGGTCCTGGCCGGCGAGCTGGTCAAGGGCCGCAAGGTGCTCAGGACCATCGCGGAGCAGTCGGATAGCCAGGAAACGGCCTGGTGGTACGTCGTGGGGTGGGCGGACCTGCTTGACGGCCAGGCGGACTTGGCCAAGGAAGCGCTCCGTAAAGCCTACCGCGAGGATGGCGACTACAACGGCACGGCCGCCAAGGTGTCGGGCGATGTGGCCGCCTTCTTGCTGGGGAAGATCGACGAAGCGACCTTACTGAGGGCTCAGCCCAAGAAGCTGGCCCGCTTCTTCATCGCCGAGCGGTACGTGCTGTGTGGCGATCGTGACAAGGCCAGGCAGGATTATCGACGTTGCGTCAGGCTCTACAGTGACCCGCGTGATCCATCTCCCTGCAACTGGGCCAACCTGCGGCTCAAGCAGCTCGACGACAAGCTTCCTGGTTTGCCGAAGGCGCTCCCGCCCGAAGGGCGACTCTGGATGAAACCGGGCGAGTCGGCGGCCACGCAGTCCGGGCCGGCCCGCTGAATGCCCCGGCCCTGCTCTCGTCGGTGGAAATCGAGTTGTTCCTATCAGCTCTGACAGAGGAGCTGATCGATGGTCCCGGGTTGTTCGTCACGTCATGATGGGTCCTTCATCGGCGGTCATTCATCGTGATTGGGTCGAGGTGGGGGTGGTCTCGTCCGCCGTCCACACCAGCCGGGCCACCTGAATTCCCTGCACATCCGGCAACAGGGCTGCGATGAAGTACTCGTCCCGGTCTTGGATGATCTCGGGAGCGGCCACGGGCAGCAGGCCGATGAAGTGGTCATCGTTGTCCACGCCGAAATCCAGAGGATCGAGCGAGCGATAGACGCAGGTGGTCGGCGGATCGTTGTAGCGCTGGGTGCGGAACAGGTAGTACCGGCCGGCGAAGGGGATGACCTGCGGGCACTCCGCCGAGCACATTCCCGTCCCCGCCAGTCCCCCTCGAGCCACCAGCTTCGACTCGCTCCAACGCCGCAGATCGGTAGATGTTCGCACGAAGACCGAGCCCACACCCTGGGGATGGGCGGTGTAGTAACAGTGCCATCGAGTGCCGATCCGGACCACCATCGGGTCGCGCGTGTTGGTGCCCGGCCCTTGCGTGAACAGGCCCGAGCGACCGTTGTTGTCCAGCGAGCGCTCGAAAGACTTGCCGTCCTTGCTTCGTTGCAGGCAGATGTGCTCCCAGTCGCCGTAGAACATGTGGTAGAGGCGGTCGATACGGAGCACATAAGGAGCCTGGAGTCCGCCGGCGGTTTCGCCAAAGCGGGGATCGGCCTGCATCGCGATCCCCATCGGTTTCCAGTCGGGGGTTGTCAGGCTTGGCCCTTCCCAGCGATGCAGGAGCCGCCCGGTCCCGCCGCACCGGGTGTTGCGGATGCAGGACCACAGCTGCCACGTGCCGTCGGCGGCCTGCCAGACGGAGAAGTCCACCGGTTCCTGCCGGGCGTTGGGCCGGTTGGCGGGCGGACCGTTCAAGGGTCCCAGATCAGGGACGCGAGCGATCGTCCACCATGGGCCGATGATGCGGGGCATCAGGGGGCGATTGGCCGGCAGGACCGAGCACCCCAGGAGCCCGGCGAGCAATCCCGTGAGTAGTCCCAGTCGTCGCACGTGGCGCTCCTTGCGTCACCTTGGAGCCTGTCCTTGCAGCACACGGGGGCAAGCTTCGAGCCTGCCATTGGGCCGGCAGGAAGGCGGTCGCGCCCCTGGCGGGACGGATTCCTGCGAGCGATGCCCTACGAGTCGATCGCCGGGAGTGTGACCGGCAACACCCGGATGATCTGGGGCTTGCTCGACTCCAAGGCCCGCAGGGCAGCCGGACTCATCGGGGCATCGAGCTTCAGCACCATGAGGGCCGTGCCCTTTCGCCGCGAGAGCATCATGTCGGCGATGTTGATCTTCTGGTTACCGAAGATCGTGCCGACCAGGCCGATCACGCCTGGCTCGTCGTTATTGAAGATCAGGAGCATCTCGCCTTCCGGGACGAGGTTCATCGAGTAGCCGTCGATGGACATGATGCGCGGCTGGCCGTCCAGGAAGATCTGCCCGTTGACTTCATGGGTGGTCTCGCGCGTCTTGACCCGGACGGTGACGCTGTCGGTAACGGCGCTGGCCGACAGGTCGGAGGTTCGTTCGACCTGGATGCCCCGTTCTTTGGCGAATGCGTCCACGTTGATCACGTTCAGCCGGGCGGTGAAATGCGGGTTGAGCATGTCCGCGAGAATCTGCTTCTGCAGCGTGCTGAGCAGGGGTGCGATCTTCTCGCCGTGGGTGGTGACCTGCACTGACTCGATGATACCCGTGCCGACGTGGGAGAGGATCGCTCCGATGCGGCGGGCGAGGTCAAGGTACGCCTTGTCCATCTCGGTCAGTTCAGCCGGCAGGCCGGCCACATTCACCGCCCAGCGGATCTTGTCGTTGACCAGGTAGTCCAGCAGGGCGTCCACCGCATCCAGGGTGACGGCCAGCTGAGCCTCCTCGGTCGAGGCGCCCAGATGTGGGGTCAGCACGATGTTCGGGGCGGTCAGCAGAGGATTGTCCGGGGCCGGCGGTTCGGTGGAGTAGACATCGACGGCCGCCCCGGCGACCTTCCCGGTAATGAGGGCCTGGGTCAGGTCGGCCTCGTTGATCACGCCGCCCCGGGAGCTGTTGATGATTCGCACGCCGCTCTTCATCTTGGCAATGCTGTCCTTGTTGATCATCTGCTTGGTGTCATCGCTGAGTTTGGTGTGCAGGGTGATGTAGTCGGCCTGGGCAAACACATCGTCCCGGCTCCCGCACAGGGTGACCTGGCCGTCGAGTGTGCTCTGGCCCGAGTAGAAGGGATCGTAGGCGACGACGCGCATGTCGAAGGCGAGGGCCCGTTGAGCCACGGCCCGCCCGACCCGGCCGAGGCCGATGATTCCCAGTGTTTTTCCCGCCAGTTGCACGCCGACGAACTTGTTGCGCTTCCACTCCTTGGCTCGGACGTGAGTGTCGGCCGCGGGGATGTGCCGGGACATGGCCAGCATGAGGGCCATGGTCTGCTCGGCCGTGCTCAGGGTGTTGGCGTCCGGCGTGTTCATGACCAGGATGCCGGCCTTGGTGGCCGCGGCCAGATCGACGTTATCCACGCCGACCCCGGCCCGGGCGATGACCCGGAGCTTACCCGGGTTGGCCAGGACCTTGGCCGTGATCTTCACCCCGGAGCGGATGATCATGCCGTCGTAGTTGCCGACCAGGGTGGCCAATTGGTCCTCGTTCTGCCCCGGCTTCTCGTCGACCTCGACGCCGGGCATGGCCTTGATTTTGTTAAGCCCCTCCTCCGCCAACGGGTCTGCTGCCAGGATCCTGATCATCACTTGATCCGCCTATGTATGTGCCGAAAGAGACACGCGAACATCGCCCGGGGCCATTGGGTCCCGGGGTGCGTATTGTAACCCAAGGGAGGGTGATTTCACGCTCTGAGTTGCCGAAAGCGAGATGGCCGGCGGGTCCGAGGACCGATCGAGGATCCGCTGCTCGGGGAGAAGGGCGAGGTGGCGGCGGACCAGTTCGGCGGCGACGGTCGCGGTCCGGGGGCTCGGCTGGGGACGAATGCCGCTTTCCGGATTGAGGTCCTTTCTCGGCGGCGGGGGATGGCCGGCAGACGGCGTCTGGGTGGTGGCGGCGCGGGCGTCGGCGGGGCTCAGCAGGGCTGCTTTCTTGTTCGACCAGAGAACAGCCGGCCTGGGCAGGGGGGTGAAGAGGTGCTCCAGTCCGGCCGGGGCACGGTTCGCGTCCTGGCTTTCAACGGAAGCACTTGATCATCTCTTCCGCGAAGAGGCGATGCCCACGGTCGTCGGGATGGTTGAGCGTGTTGACCAGCAGGGTCGGATACGGCACGCCCTCCTTCCACAGGTGAGCCCATCGGGCGCTGGCGTCGGCCACCGCCAGGTTGTGCTTCTCCGCGAAGCGGTAGAGAGCCTGGACGTAACCGCGGTTCTCATCCTCCCGGAGGGACCTGAAGCCCATCCAGTGGGCGGCGGTGAAGTGCGGCGTGATCAGGACAAGCTCCGTGCCGAACGGCCTGACCCGCTTCAGGATCTCGTTGTAGGTTTGCTCGACGGCGGCTTCGTCCATGGAGGCGTCGTTGACGAACTCCATGGTCAGCACGTCGGGCTTGAGAGCGATGATCCGCTCGAAGGTCACCTCGTCCGCGGGGCAGGCGCCCGGGTTTCTGAACCACTCGTCGGTGAAGGGCTCCATGCGAAGCCATTGCCGGGAGGTGGTGCCGCCGTAGCTGATGTTGACCACGTTGACGGGCAGGCAGGGATTGGGCAGGCCGTCGATCAGCATTCGCCGGAATTGCTCGACGTAGCGCATCGAGCCGCGACTCACGTCGCCGCCGGTGGTGACCGAGTCGCCCCAACAGACGATGGTCAGCGGCTTGCCCGCCTTGATCTTCTGAAGGGCCTTGGGGAGCCGGCCGGGAGCGCTCCTGGTCACGGCCAGGTCGGGAGCTTCGAGCAGCGGGAAGAGGTGCTCGTCGGTCAGTTCCTGGGCGTGATAGGGACGGTAGACGTTGAATAGCCGCTGACCCGACCAGGCCGGCTCGGGGGGGACCGGTACGGAGATATCCGGCCGGCCACGGATCAGCGATGGTCGTCCCAAGGTATCGATGAAGACCGAGTCGATCCGACGGAGGCTGCATCGGTAGGAGGCGAAGACTGTGTCGTTCGGTGACACCCGCGACTCCGGGCCGATGCCAACCATGCCGAACTCGGTGCCGACCAGGTAGTCCTTGCCCTCGGTCAGCGGTTCGCCCCCCGGCGACTTGCGAATGACCAGGGATCCCGGTGCCAGGGAGCCGGACGCATTGACGCCGGCTGTTCGAACGCCGCGCAAAGGGGTACCCGCCGCCCACGCGTTTGGCCTGTCGGGCGATAACTTGAGCGGCTCGTTCTCGACGGCGACCAGGTCCGCCGGTTCGATCGCCAGGGAGGCCGCCTGCTCGATGCGGAGTTCCCGGCCCGCGATGCGGTAGACGCCCGGTCTGACCATCAGCGTGGTCCCTTGGATGGCAATGTGGGCCAGAAACTGACGGTTGGCGGCCTGGGCCTCGGGCCTCGCCGGAAGGGAAGCCGCTTGCTCGGCGAGGGTCCATGGGGCGGCGAAGAGAAACGGAGCCAAGAGAACCGCGAGACGATGCATGAGTCACCTCTTGTCCGGGGCCGTCGAATCGGGCGACCCCCATCCGCGGAGGGGGTGCGCGAGGCGCAGGGCCGGTCACATGTTCTTCAGGATGACGCGTTCGATGGTATTCGCCGCGTCCTCACAACCGTCAATGGCGGCCTCGGTCAGGTCGTAAAGCTCCTTCAGTTTCATGACCTCGAGGGGGTTCATGGGAGGGTCGCTGGTGAACAGGGCGGCCAGGGCCTCGTGATTCGTGTCGTCGCCGACGTTCTCGAGGTGGTGGATCTCCAGGAGATGATTCCGGATCTCCTCGGGCCGTCTCATCTGGCGGAGACGGGTCATCGCCTGGCGGATGTGGACACAGGCCTTCAGCAGGACGTCCGACTGCTTGACGATGGCATCCGGTGGCCGGGCGATCTTGAAAAGCAGCATCCTCTGGGCTGCGGCGTCGATGGCGTCGATGATGTTGTCGATCTGGTTGACGAGGGCCTGGATGTCCTCTCGGTCAAACGGGGTGATGAAGGTCGTGTCGAGCTTGAGGAAGGTGCGTCGGGCCACGCTGTCGCCGTCGTGTTCGATCTGGCGGATCTCGTTGAGATGGTCCTTGGCCCGGCCGTAGTCCGCGACCAGTTCCTTGAACGCTCTGGCGGCGCGCTCCAGCGTGGCAGCGCCCTCGTCGAAGAGTTCGTAGAAACCGGTATCCCGGGGAAACAGGCCGAACATCAGCAGGACCTCCCACGCCAACCGAGGGTTCAGGGGATGGTGAGGCTACTGTCGTGCCCGCGGCCTGTCAATCGGTTCGTGCCCCGGTGGTTGCCCCCGGTGGGTTCGTTTTCGATGCCCGGCGACGACGGATGGGTAGGCTGATTGCTCCGGGGAGCTGGCAATTCGACACGTGTCGATGCATGAGGCTCGCGCGGCGAAGAACGACCGGGCTCATCCACAGATTCTGCACATTTTTATCCACCGTTTCTCAACATTTCTCTTGACTTTTGTCGATCCTGAGCTAATTCTCATAATCTAGAAGGAAACGCGGGTTTGGCGTGGCCGCGTCGCGTGATTGGTTGCAGTTCTCCGTATGTTTCGGAGAGACTCGGCCCCGACCCGTACGAGGTACCTTGGTCCAATGGACGAGCAGTCTATGGGCTCCGACTCGGAGCCCGACGGTGAACGCCGCGGATCTGTCAGCCTACCTGTACTAGACATCAATCCTAATCCTGTCGCGATTGATCCGCCGCTCCTCACAGGGGGGGGTGACATCACCAGGCGGAGGTCGCGGACTCGGGGTGAACAGGCTCCCCGGGGCACAACAACCCTTCCCCCTATTGGTTCTCGCACCAATGCGTTCTGTCGGCGGTTCTTTCCGGACGCCACAGCTGCCGACTGGAACGATTGGCAATGGCAGCTTCGGAATCGTCTTCGCGATCTGGCCGGCCTGGAGCGTGTCTTCAGGCTCTCCGATGACGAGCGCGAGACGGTCCTTCGCCTCGGCGGGCGACTGCCGGTCGGCATCACGCCCTACTATGCGTCGCACATGGGGCATGATGATTCCAGCCATCCGACCCGGCGAGCCATGATACCCGTGTCCGGGGAGTTCGCCCGGACGGTGGGTGAGGCCGATGATCCACTGGGCGAGGACGGCCACAGCCCGGTGCCCGGTTTGGTTCACCGCTATCCCGACCGGGTTCTGTTCCTGGTGACGAATTTCTGTGCTACCTACTGCCGGTACTGCACCCGGGCGCGCATGGTTGGGCATTCCGGCGAGTACCACTTCAACTACAAGCAGTATCAGAGGGCGGTCGACTACATCGGTGCCCACCCTGAGATCCGGGATGTCCTGTTGTCCGGCGGTGACCCGTTGACCATGAGCGACGATCGGTTGGAGTGGATCCTGTCGAAGCTGCAGGCCATTCCCCACGTCGAGTTCATCCGGATCGGGACGAAGGTGCCGGTCGTCCTGCCTCAACGGATCACGCCGGCCCTGACCCGGATGCTCCGGCGGTATCACCCGCTGTGGATGAGCATTCATTTCATGCACCCGGTGGAGATCACGCCGGAAGTGGGGCGGGCATGTGGACGACTGGCCGATGCCGGCATTCCCCTGGGTAGCCAGACGGTGTTGCTTCGCGGGATCAACGACAAGGTCGAGACCATGAAGCAGCTTGTTCACGGGCTGCTGAGGATCCGTGTTCGGCCGTACTACCTGTACCAGTGCGATCCGATTTCGGGCTCGAGCCACTTCCGAACCTCGGTCGAGAAGGGGCTGGAGATGATCAGCGGCCTCCGAGGGCATACGACCGGCTACGCCGTGCCCAATTTCGTCATCGACGCCCCTGGCGGCGGCGGCAAGATTCCGCTGATTCCTGAGCCGATGGTCGGGCGTGACGGCGATTTCGTCCTGCTTCGCAACTACGAGGGCAGGATCTTCCGCTACCCGGATCCCCTTCCGGAGAACCGGGGCCGCTAACACTCGTGGAAGGGATTCAAGCCCCGCCCGGCGGGGACGGCGACGTCGAGCCCCGTGTCTGGGGTGGTGCGGAATGTGTGCGCCTTGGGCGGACCTGTGGTCGGGATCGGGCCATCCTGCTCGCCGAGGTTGATACTCAACGCATCAGCAGACACACCGAAAGACCTGGGGGTGTACACGGAGTTTTGACTTGGCAAAGCCTGCGATGAACGTGGGACTGACCTACGACTTGCGAGCTGATTACCTGGCGGCCGGCTACGGCGAAGAAGAGACCGCGGAGTTTGACCGGCCGGACACGATCGATGCTCTGGCCGAGGCGCTTTCCCAGCTTGGGCACCAGCCCGACAGGATCGGCAACATTCGCAGCCTGACCGCGCGACTCGCCCAAGGCGACCGCTGGGACATGGTTTTCAACATCGCGGAGGGTCTTCGCGGATACGGCCGGGAGGCTCAGGTGCCGGCCCTGCTGGAGGCGTTTGACATTCCGTACACGTTCAGCGATCCACTGGTGCTGGCCCTCTCTCTCCATAAGGGGCTCACCAAGCGGGTTCTGCGTGATCTGGGAGTGAGCACGACGGACTTCAGGCTGGTTGAACAGGAGGCGGATGTAGCCGGGGTTGACCTGCCGTTCCCGCTGTTTGTGAAGCCGGTTGCGGAGGGTACGGCCAAGGGCATCACCCCGCGATCTCGGGTGACGTCACGATCCGAGTTGGAGCGGGAGTGCGTGCGCATCCTGAAGGCGTGTCGGCAGCCCGTCCTGGTCGAACCGTTTCTGGGTGGACGCGAGTTCACTGTGGGCATTACCGGCACCGGTAACGACGCTGCAGCCATCGGGACCCTCGAGGTCATTTTGAACAAGAACGCCGAGGCCAACGCATACACCTATGTCAACAAGGAGCAGTGCGAGGAGCGGGTTGAATACCCCCTCGCGGATGCCGCGTCGGCGAGGGTGGCGGAGGAGCTTGCCTTGGCGACCTGGAGGAGCTTGGATTGCCGGGACGGGGGGCGGGTGGACTTGCGGGCGGATGAGAACGGGCGCATGTTCGTCATGGAAGTCAATCCGCTGCCCGGCCTGCACCCCGAGCATTCCGACCTACCCATCCTGGCCACGGCGGTCGGTATCCCCTATGTCGAGTTGATCGGTCGGATCGTGGCATCGGCGCGGAAACGCCAGGGGACGTCGGCTGCATGCAAGTCCTGATCCTCCACGACGACGTACCCGCCGACGCGCCTTTGGACGAGCTGGACAACCTGGTTCAGGCTGAGGCGATCAGTGCCGCCCTGGTACAACTAGGCCACCAGACGCGTCGGCTGCCTTTCACCCTCGATCTGAAGCTCGTCGAGCAAGCGATCCGCCAAGCCAAGCCGGATCTGGTCTTCAACCTGGTTGAGACGGCCGGAGGAACAGGGCGGCTGACCTACCTGGCTCCGGCATTGCTCGACGGGCTGGGCATCGCGTACACCGGAGCGGGGACGGATGCCATGTTCTCCACATCGAGCAAAGTTCTCAGTAAGAAGATTCTGGAGGGGCATGGCATTCCGACGCCGGCATGGTTCACCCCCGAGACACTGCTGGAGCGGAGCGAGCCCCTGAGCGGCTCGTTCATCATCAAGTCGGTATGGGAAGACGCCTCCATCGGAATCGACGACGGTTCGATCATGACTCCCGCAAGCCCGGCCGCACTGCGTCAGGAGATGGTGGGGCGTCTGGGTCGGCTCGGCGGCGAGGCCTTCGCGGAGAGCTACATTGACGGTCGGGAGTTCAACCTGTCGCTGTTGGGCCGAGGCGGCGAGGTCGATGTTCTGCCGCCGGCCGAGATCCACTTTGTGGACTTTGCCCCGGGCAAGCCTCGGATCGTGAATTACCAGGCCAAGTGGGACGAGCGATCACATGAGTTTCACCATACGCCCCGGTGTTTCGAGTTTCCGGCATCAGACCGTGGCCTGTTGGGAGAACTGGCAGGCTTGGCCCGGCAGTGTTGGGTGGTCTTTGGGTTGACCGGGTACGCCCGGGTGGACTTCCGGGTCGACCGAGTTGGCAACCCTTGGGTCCTGGAGTTGAACTCCAACCCTTGTCTGTCGCCGGACGCGGGGTTCATCGCGGCGGCCGACCGTGCGGGCCTGGGCTTTGTTGGTGCGATTCAGCGGATTGTGGAGGAAGGAGTCGGCCGGCATTGAGCATGGAGACACTGGTGTTTCGTGAAGACGTGCGCGAATCCGACATCGCTGTCGTTCGCGAGATCGTGATGGCCACCAAGATGTTCTACCAGCACGAGGCAGACGTGGCCGCCGAACTGGTCGAGGAGCGTCTTCGCCGCGGCCCGGCGAGCGGGTACTTCTTCGTGTTTGCCGAACTGGCCGGAGAAGTCGCCGGTTACTCCTGCTATGGCCCCATCGCCTGCACCGCGCACAGCTATGACCTGTTCTGGATCGCCGTACGTCCCGACTGCCAAGGCCATGGGCTGGGCAGGAGGCTCTTGGGGCTCTCCGAACGGCGGATCGTGGAAGCCGGCGGCCGACGAATCTACGTCGAGACCTCCGGACGACCGCTGTACCATTCCACGCGAGCATTCTATGAACACTGTGCGTACATCCGGGAAGCGACGCTCAAGGACTTCTACGCCATCGGAGATGACAAGGCCGTCTACGTGAAAGTTGTTGGATAGGCGGTTCATGACCATCTGGCGATGGGTATCCGGCCGACCAGCCCGGGGCGCGGTTCCGTCTCCAGGCTGCGATCTTCCCGTATCTCACTCCACCGGCGTCACCGGGCAGGGCGTGAGCTCGCCGGGCGGCACGCCGGGGCACCTGCGGTTCGGATCCCCGCGGCTTTCTTGACGCTCCGGAGCCAGCCACGTACCCTACCTCCCTCAAGAAAGGGGACCATTGGTCATGAATTTCGTGACAGGGGCTACAGGTCTGCTGGGAAGCCATATCGTCGAGCAGCTGCGTCTGCGTGGGCAGCCGGTGCGGGTCCTCGTCCGCCGGGGCAGCGATGTGGCGTGGCTCAAGACCCAGGGGGTCGAGTTCGTCGAGGGTGATCTCTGTGACCCCCAGGTTCTCAAAAAAGCCATTGATGGGGTCAGAATTGTCTACCATGCGGCCGCCAGGGTAGGCGACTGGGGCCCCTGGGAGGACTTCGTCCGGGTGACCATCGAGGGGACCCGCAGTCTGGCCGCGGTCGCCATCGCCTCCGGCTGCGAACGGTTCCTGCACATCAGCTCGATCAGTGCCTATGGCCATCCGAACGGCGAGGGTCTGGTGTTCGACGAGACCGCCCCGCTGGGAGAGAATCTGCATAAGTGGAGCTACTACAGCCGGGCCAAGGTGGAAGCCGAGAAGATGCTCTGGGCCCTGCACGCGGCCGGCAAACTGAAGCTGACCGTGATCCGCCCGAGTTGGCTTTACGGCCCTCGCGATCGGGCCACGATCTTCCGGCTGTCGCGCATGCTCCGGGAGGGCAAGGCCAAAATCCTCGGTGATGGTGAGAATCGGCTCAACGTGGTCTACGCCGGCAACGTGGCGGAGTGTTCCATCCTGGCAGCCGAGTCGCCGAGGGCGCTGGGCCAGGCCTACAACGCCTGCAGCGACGGTGAGATGCGGCAGAAGCAATGGATGAATGCTCTGGCAGCCGCACTGGGTGCTCCGCCCGTCACCCGCCATGTTCCCTACGCCGTGGCCTACAACGTGGCCTTCATGCTGGAGTGTATCTGGCACCTGTTCGGCATCAAGAAGCCACCGATGATCACGCGTTACGCCGTGTGGCTCATGGGTCGGCGGTGTTACTTCAGTGCTGAGAAGGCTCGCCAAGACCTGGGCTGGAAATCCACGGTGTCCTACGAGGAAGGCGTGAAGAGGACCATCGCCTGGCTGCATGAGGAGGAGGCTCGCCAAGGCCGCCGATAGGGGCGGAGGGTGTGATTCGCCTTCGACGGCCCGTTCCGGGGACGGCGATTTCGCCTGTCTCCGGCTCGATCCGATGCCGATGCCGGGCCAGCCGGCGGCGCGGTTGCTGCCGATCGTGACCGCGAGGGGGGTGTCATTCGCCGGACGGGGCCGGTTTTTTGGCCTCGAGTCGCCGGCGGCCGGCTCATCGCCGGAGGCGCGTGCGGTTGCGGCTGGTCATTCGCCGGGCCGATTAGTACTTTTTGCCATTTCCGGGGTCAAAAGCGACTGGAGGCCGCATATCGCCGCCGGGGGTGGGGTTATCCGCGCTGGCGACCGATCGTCAAGGGCGCGGAGTCCACGTCTTCTCCGGCAGAGTCGATTGCGGGTGGGACAACTCGGCCGGTGGCGGGCTCGGCTTGCGGGACGGCGCAAAGCCGGGTCTAATCTCGGTTTGGCGATGATCGGACAGCCTGTAAAACGGAGAATGAATATGAAGACGGGAATTAGTCTTATGGCCGTCGTATTAACCGCCGCGATCGTATGGAGCCTGGCCGCCGCTGACAACAAGGCGGCGCCGTCCGCGGCTGGCAAGGGGGCCACGCGAGTCGGGGTGCTAGACTTGGTGAAGGTGTTCAACGAGTTCGAGCAGACCAAGGTTCTCAATGCCGAGATCGACAAGTACAAGGCCAAGCTGGGTGAGGAGAAGGTGCAGCGCGAGGACAAGATTGACACCGAGAAGAAGACGCTGCAGACCTTCGCTCCGGACAGCGCCGACTATCAGCGCCGTGTCCGGGAGGTGAGGAAGATGATGATCGAGTACCGCGCCTGGCTCGAATCCGAGCAGCAGAGCCTTACCGACGAGCACCGCCGCTGGATCGAGCGGACCTATGATATGGTGACCCAGACGACGGCCGCCGTAGCCCGGGCTCACGGGATCGACGTGATCATCACCAAGGAGGATCTGGATAAGAGCGTCAGCGACACGACGGTTCTGCTCAAGCAGATCCTCAACCGCAAAGTGGTGTACGCCAGTCCGGATCTTGACATCACCGACGAGGTCATGAAGAGCCTGAATGACGTCTTCGCCAAATCCGGCGGGGCGAAATCGATCCAGTTCGGGATGTGAGCCGGGATAGGCCGGAGTGCAATCGCCGAATCGATGGAGAGCACGACGGTATGAGCAGCACCTACACACTGGCCGAGATCGCCAAGTGGGTCCAAGGCGTGGTTCGGGGCGATGCGAGTGTCCGGATCTCCGGCGTGGCCGGCGTTGAGGAGGCCCAGGTGTCGCACATCACCTGGCTGTCCGACGACAAGTATGCCGCGAAGCTGAGGTCCTCGCGGGCGGGTGCCGTCCTGGTCGACGCCCGGTTCGGTGAGACACCCATGGCGGCCATCTTGTGCGAACAGCCGGCCTTGGCCATCGTAGCGATCCTGGAACACTTCGCTCCGCCGGTGCCGCGTCCTCCGATCGGTGCTCACCCGGCTGCCGTGGTGGCGCCCTCGGCCAGGCTTGGATGCGACGTTCGGTTGGGGCCGAACGTGGTCGTGGGCGAGAACGCCGTGATCGGCGATCGGAGCGTGCTCCATGCCAACGTCTTCGTGGGGGCGGATAGCTCCTTGGGTTCCGACTGCGAGCTCTGGCCGGGTGTGGTGATCCGCGAACGCTGCGAGCTGGGCGACCGGGTGGTGGTTCACCCTAACACGACGGTCGGGGCGGACGGCTTTGGCTATCAATACGCCGGTGGTCGGCATGTGAAGATTCCCCAGATTGGGAGGGTCGTAATTGAAGCAGATGTTGAAATCGGGGCGAATTGTTGTATTGATCGGGCCAAGTTTGGGGACACGCGGGTGGGGAGGGGCACTAAGATTGATAACCTGGTGCAGGTTGCCCATAATGTTCAGGTTGGTCCCGGGTGTATTCTGGTGGCCCAATGCGGGATTGCCGGCAGCACACGGTTGGGACGGGGCGTGGTGCTCGGGGGGAAGGTTGGTGTGAAGGACCATGTGGTCTTGCACGATGGTGTGCAAGTGGGGGCTTGCGCCTGTATTTCAAAGGACATACCGGCCGGTTCCCGCGTCATGGGGATTCCCGCGGTCGACCATGAGCGATTTGTTCGTGAACGGGCTGCCCTGCGGCGGGCGCCGCAGATGGTCGAGCAGATCAAAGCCCTGACCCAACGGATCGAGCAGCTTGAAGCTTCAGCAGACGATAGAGCGTCCGGTTGAGATCGCCGGCCGGGGGCTGTTCACCGGCGAGCCGGCCACGCTGCGCTTCCGACCCGCGCCCGTGGGGACCGGGGTGGTCTTTGTTCGTGACGACCAGAATCCTCCCATTCACATCGCCGCCCGGGTTGACAATGTCGCCAAGCGGCTTCGCCGCACGTCGATCCGCAATGGGACGGTCCAGATCGAGACCATCGAGCACTGCATGGCTGCCCTGGCCGGCATGGGTGTGGACAACGCCTTCGTGGAGCTCAACGGCAACGAGGTTCCCGGCCTGGACGGCAGCTGCCTGCCGTTTGTGGAGAAGATCAAGGAAGCCGGGCTGGTTCAGCAGGACAGGCCGCGTGAGGTCTACCGGATTCCGGAGACGATCCGGGTGTCGGACGGTCCCGGCTATGTCATGGCCGCTCCGGGTACGGAGGAAGAAGACGCCCTGGAGATCATCTACGATCTGAACTACGGGCCGAACAGTCCGATCGGGCAGCAGATCTTCAAGGTGCGGCTGACGCCGGAGGCGTTTGAGGAGCAGATTGCGGGATCCAGGACTTTCGTGCTCCGCCAGGAGGCTGAGCAACTGCAGGCCGCTGGCCTCGGTCGCCATTTGACCTACCAGGAGATTCTGGTCTTCGGGCCGGATGGTCCGATCGACAATCCGCTGCGGTTCGCCAACGAGTGTGTCCGGCACAAGATTCTGGACCTCATCGGAGACTTGTACCTCTTTGGCAAGCCTCTGGTTGGCAGCATCTTCGCTCGCCAATCGGGCCATTCGCTCAACCACGAGCTTGTCCGGCGGCTGCAGGAACTGGAGGAAGCGGCTGCGACCAGGAGGAGGCTGTCCTCCGAGCCGGCGTTCGACATCCGCCAGATCCAGAGGATCCTGCCGCATCGGTTTCCGTTCCTCATGGTGGACCGGGTTGTGCTGCTGGAACCGGGCCAGCGGGCGGTCGGCATCAAGAACGTCACCGCCAACGAGGAGTTCTTCACCGGGCATTACCCGGGCCAGCCGATCATGCCCGGCGTGTTGATTATCGAGGCCATGGCCCAGTTAGGCGGCATTCTGCTGTCCCGCGAGCTGGAGCACACCGGCAAGGTCGCCGTCCTGCTCAGCCTGGACCGGGTCAAGTTTCGCCGGCCGGTGGTGCCCGGCGACCAGTTGGTGATGGAGGCTCTGGCCCGCCGAGTGAAATCGCGGACCGGGCATGTGTCGTGTACGGCCAGGGTCAACGACGACCTGGTCGCGGAGGCGGACATCAAGTTCATGATGGTGGACGCGGACCCGCTGTGAGACGAGTGACTCGATGATACACCCGACTGCTTTCATAGATCCTGGTGCCCGGCTCGGCGGAGGCGTCACCGTGGGCCCGCACTGCTATGTCGGGCCAGGCGTGGTGCTTGGCGACCGCTGCGTGCTTCGCAACAGTGTGACCATCGTGGGGCAGACGACCTGTGGCAAGGACAATGAGTTCTATCCCGGGGTGGTGATTGGCGAACCCCCACAGGATCTCAAGTACCGCGGCGAGCCCACCCGGACCGTCGTCGGGGACGGCAACGTGTTCCGCGAGCAGGTCACCGTCCACGCCGGTACCGAGGTTGCCGGGGGGCTGACCGAGATTGGCTCGCACAACCGCTTTCTGGTCGGGGTGCACATCGCCCACGATGCTCGGGTCGGCAGCGACTGCATCTTCTCGAACTATGTTCAGCTGGCCGGGCACGTGCATGTCGAGGACCGCGTGACCATTGGTGGGATTGTCGGCATACACCATTTCACGACCTTGGGGACGCTGTCCTACATCGGCGGTCTGAGCCGGATCGTGGCTGACGTGCCGCCGTTCATGATCGTCGAGGGCAACCCGTCGCGGGTTCGAGGATTCAACGAGACCGGAATGCGCCGCTGGGGCTACAGACCCGATCAGATCAAGGCCATGCGCGAGGCCTACCGCACGCTGTTCAGCCAGAAGGCTGAAACCAGCGGCTTCTCCATGAACGAACGACTGAGCAAGCTCGATACGCGGTGCGAAGGCAACGGCGAGGTCCACTGCCTCTGCGAGTCGATTCGACGCAGCCTGCGGGACGGTGTTTATGGCCGGCAGCTTGAGCGACTCCGCCGCGACACGGATGCCGACCGGCGCCGGTTCTATGGCCAAGGTACGCCCAGGGAAGAGTGACGCGCCGAGCCGAGCTGGGCCGAAGCCCCGCTGCGACGTGGGTTGTACCCTGCGGAGGTGGTGCAGCCAGGAGGGCAGGCCGTTCCTGAATGAGCTTGCCGCGCCGGCGTTCGTTGCCTGGCGGGACTTGCACTCCTCGGAGCGCGCCCATCGTTACGATGAGGCCGGCCACAAAAGCCAAGTGGGCCGCGGTGCTGATCGTGGGCATCCCATCGATGAAGACCGTAGGCAAGGCCGGCGCCGGAAGCACCCCGGAAGAGTGGAAGCAGGCACTGGTCACCAGGGCTGCCGGCCGGAAGCAGCCGGTTGCGTCCGGCATGTCGGGGCGGCCACTCAACACCGCCCCTGGGCGATCTCCTGGAGAATTCTGTCCGCCTCCTCCCAGCGCCCAAAGTGCCGCTCATCGGCGCGGAACTCGGGTGTGTGGGAGTAACGTTGCCGGCCGTGCCAGCGCACCCCGTGTTTCTTGTGCAGCAGCTCGTGATGCATGACGTGCTCGATGACAAAGCCGGGGACGACGGCCCGGTCCAGGCTGGCGCTGACCATCACCGTGTCGCGAACGAAGTCGTAGTGGCCGAAGACCCGCCCGGTGAGCGTGCGGCTCCAGACCAGTTTGGGACGCGGCATCCGGCCGTCGAAGAACTGGCGATTGACCCGCTCGAAGACGTCGGCCAGGTCGCAGGTGACGCCTCGACTGTGCTCGACCGTGCCGGCCGCGGCTTCGAGTTCGGCGGCCAGGGCCTGGTAGGGCTCGTCCAGCATGGCGTCCATGACCACCGCCCGGCTCGAGGGATGGCCGAGGATGTCCCGGCCGAGATGGTCCAAAGTCGCCTCGTCGAAACGGATCATCGGCGTGGGCAGAAGGACCCACGTGCCGTCGGGGAAGGCTCGCCATCTGTACAGCCCCTTGAGCGGGCGGTAGTGGATGAGCAGCGGGCGGCGACAGCGGGTGCTGCCGGAGGGCAGACGGTCGAAGATCACCGATGCCCGCCGGACTGCCTGGACGTAAGATCCAAGAGCTTCTTCACGAGCGAAATAGCGGAACCAGCCGACCAGGTCACGGGCTTCTGGCTTCAGGGTTTCCGGGGTCACCCCGTCGCGTGCCATGGAGTGATCGAGCCGCGCGGCGGTCTCTCGGACCACCTTGAGCGTCGCTCCGGTTCGATCCTGGCCGAGACGCACGAAACGGGCCACATTGTCCAGCAGTCGGTCGAGGAACGGCCGCAGACCCCGAAAGGCCAGCGACTCGGGCGGGGGTTTGCGGGAGGCGCCGCCCGCCGGGCTCGGTTCGACGACCGGGACATGCTTGAAGTCGAGCTGAGCGAGGTATCGGTAAGCGCGCTGCGAGGGTGCGGCCAGATGGTCGACGGTGGTGCCATGTTCGTGGAGTACCGCCTCGACGTCCCGGAGGAATCTAGCCACATCGCCGGCCAATCGGTCGCGTTCGGCGGGCGTAACCGGGCGGCTCAGCGCCCGCCGCGTCCGGTTCGCGGTTGCCACAATTCCCGTGATCCTGATTCGCGGCATGTCAGCCCCGCAGTGTGCTCACGATGACCACGATACCATTGTAGAAGACATGGCAGCCGGCCGCGATGCCGAAGCCGCGATAGAGGAAGAGTCCCGCGAGGTAGATGCCCGCCGCCGTCCGGAAGGTGAAGGTGCTCATCTCGAAGGTCTCGGCCCCGAGCGGGGGATGGTGCTGGGCGGCAAAAAGGGCCGAGGATGCCAGTACCGCGAAGACCAGCGAGGCCGACCGGTTCAGCTTGCAGACGTTGACCAGGAGGATGTCCAGGCCGGTGATCAGGAACAGCCGGAAGACCAGCTCTTCGTAGAGTCCTGCTCCGACGCCACGGATGGCCTCGTCGATCCAGTCGTGGGCCCGGGGCTGCGTGCCGGCGAGCAGAGCGGTGTGCACCACCCGGTTGAACACGAACAGCGGAATGGTCCAGATCAGGCTCTCACCGAGCATGCCCGGGAGCACAAAGGGGTCGAACCGCCACGGATGCCGGGCGGCCAGGTGCCAGGCGACCAGGATGACGACCACCGCCATGCCGGGAAAGATGTAACCGAAATGGCCCGCCCCCAGCGCCGTGACCACGCGCTCGATGAGATACACGGCCACCAGTTTCGGCTTGTCGTCCGGAGCCCCGTTCTGGGCGAAGTAGATGCCGATTTCGAAGGCCAGCAGCATGGGCAGGATGAAGACCAGGCTCGGCCAGGGCCGCAGGGTCACGAACGAGTAGTGCTGGCCCTCCGGCGAGTCGGGTGAAGGGAGGGTGAAGATGTCCTCCCTGTGCCTAGCTGTCGGCTTCCTGACCATGGGCGGCGATTATCCTCGGAGGCGGTGGTTCCGCAATAGGTCTGGAATCGGCCGGTGCCGAGCCACCCGGGTGTCACCGGCTGCTCGCCGGTCGATCGTCGAATTCCCGGGAGGGACTCAATCGCAGCCGGCGGCCTGGAGCGTCCGCTGACGGTGGTTATTGTACCAAGCCGTGACCTGCTCGTTGTCTGTGCCCTCGGTGGCGATCAGGGCGAGGATCTCCTGCATCTGGGTCCGGTCGATTTTCGGGTGGTACTCGCTTCCCGCCGCGGCCAGCTCGAGCGTGGCGATAGCCGGAAGGTGCGAACCGAGGAGGAAGACGCGCAGGCCGGTTTCGGATCCGGGAATGGCCCTGATGTAATCCAGCCCTGCGTCGAGATGGCCGATGGCGTGCCCGATCAGCCGAGAACGCCCCTCTGGCGACAACTCGTATCCCGGTTTCTCGGGATCGAGACAGGAGAAGGGGATGAAACTGACCCCGCGCTCGGCATCGACCCGGCAATCCTTGATGATGTTGGTCATCTGCAGTCCAAGCCCCAGCCGCCGGCCCTCTTCGCGCCATGCCGGTGTGGCCGCGAATCCGGCCCTACCCAGTCGCAGTTCGAAAAGGGCGGTGGACATGATGCCGACCACGCCGGCCACGTGATGGCAGTATCGATCGAGGTCGTCGAAATCGCGGCAGAAGAAATGAATGCCGCCGGCCGTCTCGACGGGGTAGGCGGTGCGCATGCCCGCGATCATGTCCCGCACGCAGGTTCGGATCGGACCGTGGTACTCGGCGGGCAGCGTCAGGAAGGCGGCCAACGCATGCTCGGCTCCCGCGACCAGCCGGCCGCAGTCGCCTTCGGGGATCGCGGGCCAGGCCCGCACGAAGGCCCCGATCCGCGCCGAATCGCCCGGCTGGTCCATCGCCGCCAGGAACAGATCGTACAGCCGGTCGCGGGCCTCTGCGGCCAGATCTGCCTCGTCCTCAATGGTGTCGGCGATCCGGCAGAGCAGGTAGGCCACACACAGTCCGCGGTCAATCGGATCGGGACATTGCGGGATGATCAGCGCGAAGGACCGCGAGACAGCGGGTAGGATCCCGTTGCAGAACGTCCAGCAGTTGGTCGGTGCGGTCGGTGGGGACACGCCCTACACGATAACCGATTCCGTCTCCTTGTCGAACTTGGCGGCTTTGCCCGCCCGGGCGCTGAGAATGCCCATCTGCAGGACGGTCTGGGTATGCCAGGCCAGGTCGACAGGACTCGCCGGCTGGGTTCGCGTCCGGCAGCAGTCGAGCAGGTTTTGCCAGTGCAGGCGGACGTCCTCGCCGTGTTCGATCGGCCATCGATTGCGTTGTCTCTTCGAGCCCTCCGCGGGCGTGAAGATGATCGACTGGTTGTCGAAGCTGATCGTACCCTCCCAGCCGCGGAGGGTGGGCGCTCGCCCGACGGAGCCGAGCTCCGGTTCGCCGGGGAAGTTGTTGCCCTGTGTACCGAGGATGGCCACGGTGGTCTTCTCCGGATACTCGGCGAGAATGTTGGCCGTGTCGGGCACCTCGCGTTCCTTGCAGGCGTGGTAGCGTGAGATGCTGCTCAGGCCGACCACGGTCGAGGGCATCTTGACGCCGAGCATGTAGACCACGGGGGTGAAGGAGTGCGGGTACAGATCCGTGGCCGGCCCGCCGGAGTAATCCTGGTACAACCGCCAGCGGAAGTAGCGGCTGACGTCGAACGGTCGCTTGTTCGCATCGCCCAGGAACGCGTCCCAGTTGAGGTCCTCGCCGGGCGTGACATTTGGGTCATCGATGGGCATGCCCGCCTCACCCCAGTCGCCGACGCGGAAGTAGCCGCACTCGGCGTGGATCGGCTGACCGATGATGCCTTCCTGGATGAGCTTCTTCGCCTGGTGCCAAGCGGTGTTGGACATGCCCTGCGAGCCGAGCTGGAAGATCCGCCCGGACTTCTTGACCTCGGCCACCATGCGCTTGGTGAGCTCGTACTGCCGCCAATGCGTCACCGGCTTCTCGCAGTAGACGTCCTTGCCCGCCCGAACGGCGTCGATGACCTGGTAGCCGTGGATGTGGTCCGGGGTGGCGATGCAGACCAGGTCGACGGACTTGTCGGCCAGGAGCTCGCGGTGGTCGAAGTAAGCTCTGGCCTTGAGGGCCTCGGCCTGCTTGGCCATGCGTGGCCGGTACGTGTCGCTCACGGCGACGATCTCGACCTTGGCCCCGGCGTCCTTCATGGTTTTGAGGATGTTGAGGTGATCGCGTCCCCGTCCGCCGCATCCGATGATGCCGATTCCAATCCGATCGTTGGCTCCGAGCGGCCTATCCTCGGCCCGGGCCGCCGTTGCAGCGGTCAGACCGGCGAGGCCGGCCAGGACCCCGCTCTGGCGCAGCAAAGCACGGCGGGTGGAAGAAGTGGTTTGGACGGCTGAGAGCATCTTGAGGGGCATCGCGGGTCTCCTTCGATCGATCACTCGGGGCTGGACTGATTACGCACGAGTCCGTCGGACGGGCTGCTATTATGCCCGGCCATGTCCGACGAGGAAAGTCGGGCAGCCCGTCAGCTGCCCTCGGCTGACCGTCCTGGCTCTGTCTTCCGCGTCCGATCGGCCGCCCGATTGTCCTTCCGCCCGGTTTTCGCATCGTTCGCGAATCTTGTAGCATGGGTAGACAAATCGTCGCTTGTTCAGCGTCCAGTCCATAGAGATGCAATGAAGCCGCCGCACCGAGACGATGCCGAGGAGCCTGCGCCGGCCGAGCCCCGAGATGGTCAGCTCGCGCTGGCCGACCTCTACGATCGGTGCGCGGGGGATCTGTATCGGTATGCCTTGATGATTCTGGCGGATCTGGCCGGAGCGGAGGATGCCGTGCATCAGGCTTTCTTCAAGCTGGTGCGAACGACCGGGCGCGTGCCGGAGATTCGCGAGGCTCAGGCGTATCTGCGGGTCGCGGTGCGGAACGAATGCTTCAGCATGCTGCGACGAGTGAGGCGGGGCCAGGCTATGGAGCCGTTGCCGCCGTTGCTGGAGTCTTGCTCCGGTCAAGTGGACGATGTCGCTCAGCGGGAGGAGATCGAGGCGGCCCTTCGAGCTTTGCCCGCAGAGCAGCGCGAGGTGGTTTACCTGAAGGTCTTCGAGGAGCAGACCTTTCGCGAGATCGGCGAGCGAATCGGCGTTCCCCCGAATACGGCCGCGAGCCGCTATCGGTACGCACTGGAACGGTTGCGGGGGTTGCTGAAGCGAGATGGGAGTGGGCCCACATGAGCATGGACGATGATTTGGGTTTTGAAGATGTGAAGGGCCGGCTGGGCAGATACCGCCCGGCCGGTCCGCCGTCGATTTTGCGGGCCAGGGTGTTGGCCATCGACGCTCCGGCTCGCCCGCGGCGGTTTGTCGGCAGGTGGCTGGCGGCCGCGGCCCTGATTCTGTTGGTTGTCGGCTTGCGCTGGCATACGCAAAGAATGGACCGTGAGACGTTGGTGGTACTGGATGCCCGGGAGACGTTGTGGACGCCTGAGGCCGAGGAGATGGCCCGGGAACTGGACGGCGACGGAGCGGGGCGGGGGTACCTGGCGTTCGCGTTGCTGGCTGATCGCCAGCGGTTGGCGAGCCAACCCCCAGCGTGGCAGGAGGCAACGCTGGGGAAGTGAGAGTGAGGGCGACCAAGGCGGGAGCCCGAACAAGGCGTACTCGCCGCAGGCGACCAAGGCGGGAGCCCGAACAAGGTGTACTCGCCGCAGGCGACCAAGGCGGGAGCCCGAACAAGGCGTACTCGCCGCAGGCGACCAAGGCGGGAGCCCGAACAAGGCGTACTCGCCGCAGGGCGGGGAGAGAAAGCCGAGCTTCCGATCAGGTTGTTCAGGACTTGCGGGCGGTGAAATCCCGGAAGACGCGCCGCCGCGTTCGATCGGTCGGATTTGACCCACGCGATGTGGGATCAGGCCGAGTCCACGTAGGGTCGATCCTCCGCGTCGGGGTTGGGCGCGAGGGCCGAATGATTGGCCTTTGAGGATATTGCGATGAACGAGGCTGAGACGAAGAACGGTCAGACAATGGAATCCTCGGTCAAGGTGCCGGTGAAGCCCAGGCGGCCATGGTGGCGACGCGTGGTGCGATGGGTCGCGATTGTTGGTGTGCTGCTGTTCGTGGCCGTTGTGATTTGGGGCTGGTACGTCTCGCGGCAGTTGCGGGCCGAGATCACCCGGATCCGCGATGCTGGCGAACCGCTGGTCTTCAAGGATCTGGAGACCGGCTTGCCCAAACCGGAGGAAGACCAGGACGCGGCGTGGTACTACAACGCGGGCCTAGCCCTGGTACGGCCCACGGGGATCATCGAGGCACTCGAGCCCTATTGGGTCGCGGCGACCCGGCCGGCCAGCCAGCCGTCGTCCGAGCAACTTGCGCAAGCCCGGAACATCCTGGATCGCAACAAGCTGGCGTTCGAGATGTTCGATCAGGGGGCGGCGTTGCCGTTCGGACGGTTCAACCTGAACATGCAGTACGGTATGGGGCCAGCCATCGAGCGGTTGGCTGTGGTTCGCAGTGCCTTCAAGTTGCTTTCGCTTCGTACGCGTGAGGCGGTGGGGCGAGGGCAAGCGGATCAGGCGGCGGAGGTGGTCATTTCGTCATTCGCCGCTCTGCGCATCCTCCGAACTCAGCCTACGGTCATCGTTCAAGTATCGGGTGTGACCTGTCGGTCTCTCCTGCTAACGGACGCCCAGGCGGTGCTGAATCTGGCTCAGCTGTCGGAGGGGTCTCTGGCAAGGCTGCAAAGGGCCGTGCAGGAGTCGTGGATGGACAACGAGATCGAGCGCATGGTTCTGGCCGATCGCGTTTATGGGATCGCCGGCATGCGATGTGATCTCGTGACCCTCGTGGATGAACAGGTTGCGGCCAAGCTTGTCGAGGAGGGAATAGCCCCGTCGATGCCCGAGGGTTCTTGGCTCAACCCGTTTCCGCGGCAGCTGAGTCTGGGCTATCTCAAGGATATGGACAGGCTGCTGCAGGCATCGAGGAAGCCTTGGCCGGAAATCGTGACTGCGATGAGTCAGCCTGGCCTTGCTCGTTCGACCCTCGGGCGGCTCCTGGTGCCTAGCATGACACGATCCGTGGTGCTGACCGGTCGGTCGCTGGCCAAGATGCGCTGCACGGCTGTGGCGATCATGATTCGGCGTCATCTTATCAGGCATGGGATGCTGCCCGAGACGCTGGCGGAGCTAATCCCGGCTTGGGCGGATGCTCTGCCGGCGGATCCGTTCACGGGCAAGTCGTTGATCTACAGGCGCGAACCGGGCGGTTACATTGTCTATGGCGTCGGCGAGGATCTGCAGGATGATGGCGGTCTTCTGGAGGGGAGCGAGGGTGATCAGCGCGTGGATTGCGGAGTGCGGGTCCGGACGGGCGAGAAGCCCTGAGAAGAAGACACCGATCAGTCATCCCAACGGCCGAAAGGGGTCGCAGGAGCAGTCGACCACAGGGCCCTGTTGACTTCTCCTTGGCGAGGGTACGCCTTGTTCGGGCTCCCGCCTTGCTCGCCCTCGCTTCCCCTTTCACATCGCCGTCGGCGAGGGGGGGTGTATAATCCCTGCAAAGGAGATCATCGCCATGTCGGTACTCTTGGAGTTCTCGATGTTCCCCACGGACAAGGGAGAATCGGTCGGTCAATACGTGGCTCGGAGCCTGGACATCATCGACCATAGCGGCGTACCCTACCGGCTCAATCCGATGGGCACGGTGCTCGAGGGCGAGTGGGACGAGGTCATGGGCGTGGTCAAGCAGTGTTTCGATCGCATGCGTGAGGACAGCGGACGCATCGCCTGCGCAATCAAGCTCGACTGGCGGCAGGGGGGCGGCGGCCGACTGACCGGCAAGATCGCCAGCGTCGAGCAGCGCCTGGGCCGCAAGCTGAGACAGTGAGCTGATGAAGCGTTCCCGCGTCCTGCTGGTGCTGCTGGTTGCCGCAGTGTTCACCGCCGCGGTGGGGTTGCGGGTGCGGAGCCTACTGGTTACCGAGGAAGTGAAGTTGCGCCCGCAGGGGCTTCCGTCTGCCTGGGCAGCGGCATTGCCGACGCCGAAAGACTATGTGGCCCATCCGGAAGTCGATCCCGCCGAGGCCGGCTGCGGGCCCGCCCGAATCATCAGTCTGGCTCCCAGCATCACCGAGATCGTCTGTGCGTTGGGGCTTCGCGATCGGCTGGTGGGCCGGACGCCTTACTGCCTGCATCCCCCGGACATCGAGTCGGTAACGGCGGTCGGGGCACTCCAGGATCCCAACTTCGAGAAGATCAAGTCGCTGTCGCCGGATCTGGTACTGGTGACGGCCAACAGCGGCCGGCTGGCCGACGGCCTTCGCCAGTTGGGGATCCGCCACCAGTCGGTCCCACACGACACCCTGGAGGAAATCTACCAGGCCATCGATCGCGTCGGCCGGTTGTGTGACCGGCCCGCCACCGCCGCTCGCCTGGTCACCGTGATCCGTGCCGACGTGGAAACGCTTCGTGCCGCCGCGGCCGGACACATTCTGGTCAGGCGCCCCGTGCTGGTTGCGCTGGGCGAATTGCCCGTGCCGCCTAAGGCGATGTGGGTCGCAGGTCCGGGCTCATTCCTCGCCGGTCAGATCGAGCTGGCGGGATGTGTCAATGCCGCCGCTGGCATGCTCAAGGTGTCGCATGGCGAGTTGTCACTCGAGGGGCTTCGCGCCGCCAACCCGGCCGTCATTCTCGAATTCCGGGCGCGCGCCGATGAGCGGGCGATGCTCGATCTGTACCGCGCCTGGTCGGAACTTGGTGACCTCGAGGCGATCCGTCTTCAGCGGGTCCGCAGCCTCGGAGGCATGGAATGGCTTAGCGCCGGCCCGCGCATTGCCCTCAGCCTGCATCGCTTCATCGTGGTGCTGGCGGAGTTCGAGTGAGTCGTCGGAAAAGCCGATCCTCACCCGCGCTGAATCCCCGTCCCTCCCGCAGCCCAGACGCCCGAGGCATGTGGGGCCTGCCCGCTGCGTCTTCGTGGAGCGCAAAGTAAAGGCCGCGGCCGATTCCCCGTCACGCACGGTGAACCGATGCCGCGGCCTTCTCCGCCCTCATCCCTCCCGACGCCGCCCTCGCGGCGCTTCACGGGACGAGGCACGATCGTCACCCGCGGCCATACCGCCGCAGGGCAAGGGGAATCCCCGCCGCGATCAGCAGCAGGAGTGTCGCCGGCTCGGGAATGCCCGTGATCTGATCCTGGACTCCCGGTCCCTTCAGCAGGTAGAGTCGAGCGCTGGGCAATGTGCCACCCCCTCGCACGGTGCTCAGCCAGCCTTCAGCCATGGTGGCAATCTGGCCCCATTGTGACGGGCCCACGTAGAATCGGCTTGTGCCCCCCAGGTCGTATAAGGTCGCGTTGGTGTCGAACGTCAGTTCCCACTGGGCGAGCTGGAAGGCGGCGGAGGTCTGCGTGTCCACGACGTCATCGAGAAAACCGCCCCACAGCCGCTCCAGGTATCCCGTCCGGGTGGGGTCAAACGTCACCGGGCCGCTGATGCCCCCGGAAGTGGTCGTGGCTCCCAGGAGCGGCAGCACGTCGGCATGGTGGTTGACCTTGGACAACTGCAGCCCTTCGCCGATCTCCGCGCAGTAGGAGGTGAACGAAGCGGGGATGACCGTGTCCACGCCTGGCCCCGGGGGCAGATCCACGCGCGTGCCCAGGAACTGAACCGTCGCCTGGTTCATTGGGCCTGTGTGGCCCGGCAGGCGAGTCGAGAAGCTCACCGATTGCCAATAATCAAAGTCATAGTCGGCGGAGATCATCGCGCCCTCGGCCGTGCCACCCAGCACGACGAGGGCGATCAATGCCAATCCCCACCCTCTCAGTCCGGTTACGCACACCATCGTGGTCCCCCTTGTCATCCATGGCGAATTCGAACGGGAATCAACGGGGCTTCCCGTCTGCCAGTCCAACCATAAGATGCAAAGAGCCGCCGGGGCAAACGCATCGGCGGAAACGTCGGGCAGCTCTTTCTGAAGCCAGGTCCGATAGGTTGGCAGGGCCTTTCGACCGGCGGGTGTGAGGCCATACGTGCTCCTGGGCCGCCGGCGGTCGAGAAGCGGACTGCCCGCCATGAGGGGAGGGGTCAGGCCGGTTCGGGGGTGGTTTGGGGGGATGAGGGATTCTGCCGACGCAGGCGATGGGCGATCAGATCGACCAGCGACCGCTGGTTGATGGGCTTGGAGGCGTAGGCATCGCAGCCGGCGGCCAGGCACTTCTCGCGGTCACTGGACATGGCGTGGGCGGTCAGGGCAATAATGGTGCCATCATAGCCTTGCTGCCGGAGTGTCCTGGCCGCGGTATATCCGTCCAGGATCGGCATCTGCATGTCCATGAGAACAGCATCGAAGGCCTGAGGACTGGTCTTCACGTTCATGGCCATCTCGACCGCGGACTGCCCGTTATCGACGATCACGACCTCGGCGCCGGCGGCCTTGAGAATGTGGCCGATCAGCCGCTGGTTATCCACCCCGTCCTCGGCCAGAAGGAGCCGGGCGCCCTTCAGATCGTGGGGACCGACGGAGGGACGCAGCCCCGGCTCCGCCCTCGCCGCCGGCTCGTTCGCTTCTGCTGGGGAGATCATGTTCAGGCCCTCAAGAGAGCCCGTCGTCACGGTGAGGCGAATCCGGGTGCCCTGGTCCGGTTGCGATTCGACAATGACCACGTCCCCCCCCAGCATCCGTGCCAGGCTCCGGGCGATGGCGAGCCCCAGTCCCGATCCGCCGAAGCGACGGGTGGTCGAGCTGTCGGCCTGGGCGAAAGGCTGAAAGAGGTGTGCGGTCTGCTCCGCGGTCATGCCGATGCCCGTGTCCACGATGTCACACTGGATGTAAGGTTCGAGTGCGTCGGTGAGGCACCGCACGATCGTCCGCACGCTGCCCTGACTCGTGAACTTGATGGCATTCGCCGTGAGGTTGAGGAGAATCTGGCGCAGGCGGCCGGCATCGGTTTGGATGGTGGCGGGAATGGGGCTAGCGTATTCGATCTCGTACGCGAGTTTCTTTTCTTGAGCCCGTACGCGCAGCAGGGAAGCCACGTCCTCGATGACGGCGCGGAGGGAACAGGGCTGGCGCTCAACAGTCAGCTTGCCCGATTCCACCTTGGCCAGATCGAGGATGTCGTTGATAACGCTGAGCAGGTGTTCTCCGTTGCGGCGGATGGTCGCCAGGTGCTGCAGGGTATCGGCTCGGGTGACGCAGTTCAGATGGGCGGGACATTGGGTGTATTCACTCGCCGGGTTCGCGATGAGCTCGCAGTATCCCAGGATCGCGGTCATGGGGGTGCGAATCTCATGGCTCATGTTGGCCAGGAACTCGCTCTTGGTCCGGTTGGCGGCTTCGGCCTCGACCATGGCCTTGTGCAATTCGGCCGTGCGGCTTTGCACGCGGGCCTCCAACTCGGCATGAAGGGCCCGCAGCTCCCTCTCACGCCGCCATTTGGCGGTTAGCGCATGGGCGCAGTGCTCGATCTCATAGGGTGAGAACGGTTTCTGCAGGTACAGCAGTTTGTCGACCGGGGGCACGCGGGCGGCGATCTCCTTGGGCGCCGTGTCCGAGAAGGCCGTAACGATGACGATCTGGAGATCCGGATCCATCGCTCGCAGTTTCTCGGCCGCGACCAGTCCGCTTGGGCCGGGCGGCATGCGCACGTCGAGGAACGCGACCGCGAAAGGGGTGTTCCGGGCGAGGGCGTCGCGAACCGCTTCGACGGCCTCGTTCGCCTGTCCGCAAGTCAATACCTCAAAGCACGCGCGAGGTGATGAAGGAGCGGGTGGCTGCTCGCCGAACAGCTTGGCGGCCAGATCATCCATTTCGGACGCCGCCGGCTTGGCCGAGCGTTCTGGGCCAAGGATCCGGCGGTACAGGTCGAGGATCAGCGTCTCGTCGTCCGCGACAAGAATCCGCGCTGCCTGGGGTTCGCTATCGCTCATGGCTCTCTGTCGCTCACACTTGACTCACCGCTCAGGCGTTCCTGGGCAGAAGGACGTGCATACAGGCGCCTTGCCCCATGCCGTCGCTCTCCGCGTACATTCGCCCGTTCATCGCCGTTACGCTGTTGGCGCACCAGTGCAGTCCCATGCCTCGGGTAGAACCGCTCTTGGTTGTGAAACCCCGCTCAAAAACATGGTTGAGATCCGGCCCAGCTATTCCCACGCCGTCGTCGCGGACCCGCAGGTGGATCATCGCCGTACCCCCTTCGTCCTCCGCGCACGCGTCCACAGTGACCTTCCCTCGGTCCTTCCCGGCACTGCCGATCGCTTCTGCCGCGTTCGTCAGCAGATTGCCGAAGACCTGGAGCAGGCAGACCCGGTGTGTCTTGAACGCGCCGGTGGTGCCCACGCCGGAGCCCATCTCGATGGTCAGACGCTCCCGAAGCTTGCCCGGGAGAAGGCTGGCTGCCTCCCGGGTCAACTCGTCCACCGCTACCCATTCCAGGGGACGATCCGCCCGCGAACTGACCTCCTGCTCGGAAAGGAACTGCTCGATCTGCTTGGTTCGGACGGCCACGTCGTCGAGCTTCACGTACGTCTCTTGTGTGACGGCGACGAGCCGGCCACTCGCCAGCTCCAGGAACCGGTTCAATTCCTGCCGGCGCGACTCCGAAACCGACCCCTCGCTGAGCTGCTGCCTGGCCATGTTCAACTGGTCAACCGGAACCTTGGCCAGCTCGTCGCGGAGCATGTCGATTTCCACCAGCACCGGTGTCAAGGCATTACGGACGTTGTGCAAGGTTCCGGAGGCCATCTCCGCAAGGCCTGACTCGTACGACTGCTCAACTACTCTCCTCCGGGTCTCCGCCAGCCGCTCGACCATCCGGTTGAACTCGGTGGCCAGGATCCCGATTTCATCCTTGGCGCTGATCGACAGCCGTGTCGTCAGGTCGTCGGTCTTGCCCACCCGGACGACATGGTGGGTCAGTCGGGACATGGGGCCCAGAACCGACCACTGCAGGGAGGCCAACAGGGCGAAGAGGACCAGGATCCCGACCGCAACAATCGAGTAGTTGGCGAACCGCATGGCGGTCGCCCCCTTGGCGGTGATCTCCCGCGGGATGGCTGCCTTGATCTGCAGGCAAGGCGTTCCAACCAGGTCGGACAAGGTCGTCGTCACATGCAGTACGGCGGTTCGACGGTCATCAATCTCAACCGGCGTGGTGTGAATGTCTCCCGCCGCCGCGGATTTGAGCTTGCCCGGTGGCTGGGCCGGCGGGACGGGCAGGATCTCGAACTGAACCTGGGTCTGCTCGCGAAGGCTGGCGATGACATTCGAGTCCAGGAGCTTGCCCATGATCACCGCACCGCGGATCGGACCTTCGCGTGCGTTATTCGACACCGGCTGCGACGCCACCAGCATCGGTCCCTTGCCGGTCATCGCGATTCCACCCACGGCGTCCTTGGGCTCCTTCAGTCTGAGCAGGGCGTGCGTCTCAGGAAAGCTGTCCTTGGGAAAGCCCGGGATGTCGATAAACTCCTGTGTATTCAGGTCCAGCGTTTGCGAGCCAACGACCTTTCCTTGGAGGCTGCAAATGCACAGGAGGTTGATGCCCAGACCCTTCAGGCTGGTCGCGGTCAGATTGGCCTCCGCGTACTTGACGTTCTGGTCCGCGATGAACTGCGCCGTGTCGTCCCAGGCTCCGTAGTCGCCCGCGGATGTCCCCAGCTGCTGGACTTCCCGTTCGATGGCCCGGACACATCGTTGGAGATCCTCGGTTGCCTCCTCACGCTCCAGCTGGACGAAACTGGGAAAGAGGATTCGGCTCTGGATCACGTAACCGACGATCCCATAGGTCACGACGACGGTCGCGACGATGGTCAGCACTTTCGATCGCAGTGACACCGCATGGCTCCTGTGTGTTACCTGTCGTGGCATCCGACCGCGACAGTGGCCGTGCACAGCCAACTTCTATGGGTGAGGTGCCGCCACCATCACACCGGTGCTCCGGCCTGCACCGGCGTGCCACGGTGCGGAGCGCCCTGGCGTGATATCGGCTCTTCAGGCCTGAGGGCTGACCTTCGGTGTTCCGAATTGCCCATCCGATAAGCCTTCGCCCGACTCGCCTGGGTGACGGCCGGTCCCCTGAGGCTCGGCCGGCTCGGTACGACCGGGTCACCGTCCAGCTTTGGCGGCCTCGACTCCGGCGGCACGACCGGCGTCACTCGCTGCGTCGGACGAGGGCAACTAGCCGAGGTCCGGTATCACCGCGGTTTCGGGCAGCTCGCTCACCGAGTGGTTCGCTCCCCTTGCACATGGTCTGAGAATGTGCGCGGTCGTCGTACCGGCCATGGAGGCGGTGCGGTGTCGGTTCCCGCGCGGGTCTTGCCGCAAAATGGTAAGAGGCTTCAAATGATCCGCCGAAATGATCGAACATCGAAGGCCCTCGGGACACGCCGTGGCCTTCCCAATCCGGCGAGAAACGCTGGTCGGGAACGCGTCTATCATGCGATAGGGCAACCGGTTAGCTCGATCAGGGGCCGAAACCTGAGGGCGGGCACGGCTGGACAATATCCACTTAAACGATCGTCTATTAACGTTTTTGGGCTTGCCGGGCCGGGCCGATGCTGGCTGAGTCTCGTTCACTCCGGTGGGGACCCGTTTGGAGACTTGGCGTATTATCTAAAGCCTGATGCCTACTGTGTCGTAGCCTATACCTGTGAATGCCCTACGTTTTCGAAAGTGAATGAAAGATCGGCGGAAAATGGTTGACAATAGAGCAGGTCGGTTTAAGATATACGATCATAGGAGTCGCTATCTATTGGGTATGCAGACCTGTCACGAGTGGTGGCCATCGCCTCGCTTGTGGTGGACGCAGAGGGAGTAGTTCCGGCTTTTTGACGTCCCCGGCACTGGAGATGAAACATGGACACGTTGGCCAGGCGCACGGTGTTGAACGGTCAAGGTGATCGGATCGCGTCGCTCACCCGCAGGGTCCGCCTCGCAAGGGCCAAGGTCTTGCCTCGCCATCCTGGCCGGGGGTTCACGCTGATCGAGATCCTCGTGGTCGTGGCGATCATCGCTCTGCTGCTGGCGGTACTGCTTCCCTCGCTGACCGCGGCCAAGGAGGCCGCCCAGCGGGTTGGCTGCCAAGCCAACATGCACAGCATGGGACAGGCGATGATGTTCTACGCCGAGGATCACCAGCAGCAGTACTACATGTTTAATCGCTCCTACAACTTCTCCAACGGGACCTGGGACGGTCCTGAGGCCACGATTGCCGACGATTCGGCGGTGGCTCTGGCCCTGGATATGAAGAGCGTGGGCAAGCCCGGCGACCCCGGGTACGTCGTCAGCAAGCTGGTGGGGGCACCGAGCAAGAAGTACCTCCGCGACTGGAACACGCTGATCTGCCCGGGAACGAGGAACAAGATCCGGAACGCCACCGACCTGAACAACAACGCGGACAACCGCATCTCCGGCCCCACGGATGGCAAGTACGGCCACAGTTACGAGCTGTGGAATGGGTTCCAGAAGTCCGATTTTGCCGGCCCCGGCTCGGTCAAGGTTGGCGCCACCCGGCGGCTTTACTCCAGCAGCTCGGAAGATACCGACAACGACGGTTTCCCGGATTGCCTCAAACGTCCCAGAATCGTCGCCAAGCGGGCCACCAATGTCATTCTTGTCGTCGATGGTGACGATTCGACCAATGGGGCAGATGCGAACAACTTTCCTGACGACCAGCTCGACAACCATGGTCACAAGGGCTGGAACATGCTCTTCGCCGATACCCACGCCCGGTGGATCACGCCGACCCAGACGTGGCAGACCTTGCACCGCAGCGACATGAGTGTCAACGGCGTGCCGGCGGCCTACTGGCCGAAGGATGTCCCGCCGCCGCCGCCGGGGTCCTGAGCCGGGCGTGTTCCGGTGAGAAGTCCTCCGGAACGAGTTCGCGGGGACGCGAGGAAACCAGAGTAAACGGTCTCAACCGAGAGGCTGGGCCGGTCGATCATCTACAGGGAAAGGAGATCAAGCCGTGAAACATACTTGTGCTGCATGTCTCACCGCGATTGGCGCGGTGGCCGTCCATGCGAGTATCCTGCTCGCCCAGGGGACTTTCCACTTCGAGGACAATTTCGACCGGGATCCCTGGGACAACGGCCAGACGAACACCGCCTTGCCCGCCTGGAGTACCCCGGGAACCCTCTACACTCCGCCGACCGATGGGTCGCCGATTCTGGCCGAGGTGGTGGTTAACGGAACGTCCTTCCAGATCCGCCTCAACAACGAGACGTACCTCGATCTGACCGACGCCGACCTGGGGACCGGTTCCGTGGGCATCATGTCCTGGGCACAGCGCGGCGGGGCCCCCTACCGCGGCACCATTTGCGAGAGCCTTAAAGTTCTAAATGCCCTGAGCGCGGTGACCCTCCAGGAGACCTGGCAGCTGCCTTCCTCGGTTCCGACCACCTGGACCTATCCGGCTCTGGCCCAGGCCGACGGGACTGCTGCCAACGAGGCCATCGTAAAGGGCGCGTTCGAGTGGGATTTCATCACCGGCAGTATCGTGGAAAACTCCGGCGTGTACGCCTGGGCCACGTCCGCCGGGGCCCACACCGACTTCATCGGCCCGATCCTGGCCTACAACGGCCCCGGAGCCAACGACTGGACCGACTACCGCGTGCGGACCCGGATCGTTTCGATCGATGACGACGGCATCGGCTTGATCGTGCGCTATCGCGAGGAAACCGGTACCACGAGTTTCTACCGGATCACGTTCTGTGCCCAGGCCACCGGAACCGGTGTCACCAGAGCGTTTCAGGGCGTCAGCATTCAGAAGGCGGTTTACGACAAGATCGCCAAGACCGCCCAGTGGACCGACATCGGCTCCTCCGATAGCTTCGTATACACCAAGGGCGTGATGTTCGACGTGGCCGTCACCGTGCGTAACAACGGGAGCCAGACCGACTTTGCCATTGACGTCATCCACGATCCCAAGGGTGCCGCCACGGTGATTTCGACCATCAATTTCAGCGACGCGACGAATCCGATCACTGCCGGCAGCCCCGGCCTCCAGCAATGGGGCAACAACTCGAACCGGTGGCTCAGCTACGGCGGAACGGACACGCCGTTCGTCGAGACCCTGGATGCCACGCCGGTCACCCTGCTGGGCAACATCTTCCCGACGGGTTACGCCAACTGGGTGAGTATCTACGACAGCTCCAACTGGTTGGATTTCTATACCAACGGCACCACCTTCCAGGACAACCTCCCGGCCTTTGGGATCACTCTGGATACGCAGGACCTCATGGAGGCCTCCGATGGAAGGTACAAGCCGGACAGTACCGTCGCGACGGATGGGAAGTTCACGCCGTTCTACCTCTACAAGAGCGGCTTCAACGCCGAGGCCAACTACACCCTGCAGGCCAACCTCCGGAGCTTTGACGACGACGGGTTCGGTCTGATCTTCGGCTACCAGAACGAGAGCAACTACTTCCGGGTCGGCCTGCGCGCTCAGGCCGCCGCCAACTACGGCTTTGCGACCGGCATCTCCGTCCAGAAGGTCGTCGGCGGAACGGTTTCGCAGATCGCCTTGGTGACGACCAAGCCGACGCGAGCCCAGATGGCGGGTCTCTGGCTCCAGAAGTTCGCCACCGGGGCGATCGAGATGAGTGAGAACCCGGCCCTGTACGACGCGGCCCATAATCCGGGCATCGAGTTCCAGGGACCCCGGCTGGTGCGCGGCGACGTCAACTGGACCGACTACACCTGGGAGGCGGTCATCGAAGCCCAGGACAACGACGGAATCGGGTTGCTTTTCCGCTATCAGGATGAGCAGAACTTCTACCGGCTCACCTTCCAGTCCGAGGCTCAGACGGCGTCGGGAGCGCCGCCCGCAGGCATCAGCCTGCAGCGCGCGGTCAACGGTGTCTATTCGGAGCTGTTCCGGGATATCGATCCGACCAAAGCCGGCGACAACGATGTCGATGCGACCTCCGGATTCGTTTACAGTGACGTCCAATCGGTCGTCGGCTACAAGATCTGGCGGCCTCGCATCGTGGCCGTCGGCGGGACTTTCCACCTGGAGATCGATGCGATCCTCACCGACGGGACGGAGTACAAGAACTACTACACCGCCACGGTGACCGACCCGGCACCGCTGACCCATGGCCGGGTGGGCATTCACACCTGGGGTCACAACGCCAATGAGTTCCGCGATTTCAAGGTGACTCTGGCCGGCAAAGCCGAACCGGAGTTCTTCGACGGGCACAACAACGCCGACGTGAAGGGCTGGGTCGACGCCACCATCGCGACCATGTCCGATCCCACCGCCGTTGAAGGCGAGACGGCTGGGGACTCCGGCACCGCCGCCGGTTGGCCGATCTCGGGATTCGGCATCAGCGTCAACCTGAATGCCCTGAACGTGCGCGACAACCGCTACATTCAGGGCACCAACCAGGATCCGGACAATCTGAACGCCGGCACCGTGGACTTCGAGGGCCCCCGGGCCGTGGTCGGTTCCACCGGGTGGGCAGATTACATCTACTCCGTCGATGTCCGGACGTTCGACAATGACGGACTCGGCATCGTCTTCCGTTACCTCAACGAGAACAACTTCTACCGGCTCATGTTCATGAACCAGGACGGAAACACACTCGGGCCGCCTCCGCGAGGTGTCTCCGCCCAGAAACGGTTGAACGGCACTTACTCGAAGGTCTTCTGGAGCGGCGACGGCGGCGACGACTTCATCTATACTCCCGGTGAACGCTGGCACGTCGATCTCGTCGCCCAGGGGGACAACTTCACCGTCAAGGTGACCCAGCTCGACGGCGACGTCGATGGCGACGGCAAGACCGAGTACAACTTCGCATTCTCCGACCCGACCGATCCCATCCTGACCGGCAAGGTCGGCGTGACGTCATGGGGGGCGAGAGAGGTGGCCAACGAGGCGAACACCATCCTGGGAGGTCTCGACTGGACGAAGAACTTCGTCGAAGGTGCCGTGTTCGACAACATCGTGGTCGACGGCACCAGGAATCGGGTAGCCCCGGATCTCAATGACGACACGGTCATCGATGCGGCTGATTTCCAGCTCTGGAGCGCCTGCTTCACCGGACCGGAGATCCCGCTGGTTGATCCGACAGAAACCTGTTCGCGTTCGGACGTCGACGTCGACGGCGACGTCGACCAGGACGACTTCGGCCTGTTCCAGCGATGCTACAGTGGGGCAGGTCGCGCGTTTGACCCGCACTGTGTGGATTGACCCGGCCGACGGCTGCCCAACCGTTCTGAACGGCGGGTGGCTGTGGGCGATGGGCGTCGACCGCTGATCCGACGCCGGTCCTCTCTACTCGTGAGGAAAGGGCGGCCACAGGGATCCAGTATCCCGTGGCCGCCCTTTGTCATGGGGGCTGCAGATCCGTCGGGAATGAGAGTCGCCCTCGCGTCCTGGAATGGAAATGCTCCGACTCGAAGCGTAGGATCATTGGGCAGAGGAGGATACGAAGCGTGCGGTGTGTTATCGGTCGTGAGTGGATCTCGCGCCGGTTGATCGGCGCGGGCCAGGCTCAGTTCCGCGCGCTGAAGAACGGCCGCGTCTTGCGATGCGGCCTGACGCTGGTTCTGACGGCATTTCTGACCGCCCCCGGCCCCCGGATCGCCTCCGGAACGTCGATCCGGTGGCGCAATCCTGCACCCGACGGACCGGAAGCTACGGCGAGCGAGGTCCGCTCCGATCACCATGTTCTGGTGGAATTTCCCTTTCCCCTGAGTGTTCAACAGCGGGCAGAGGTCGAGGGGTCCGGCCTGAAGCTGCTGGCGTATCTGGGGGATCATGCCTACTTCGCAGTCCGGCTGGCCGCCAAGGAGCAAGCCGGGGCAGCGTCCGGCATCAGCTCTTCGGCGGATATCCAGCCCATTCGTCGTGAGTGGAAGCTGCACCCCAGACTGAGCGCCGGCCCCCCCCCGGACTGGGCGATGATCCCGGCGGCCACCGCAAGACAGGAGCGACGGCATCAGACACCCGCACCCGAGATCGAAGCGGTTGCGTCGGACGCGGTGCTGGCCGCCTACATCCTCTTTCACGGCGATGTGCTCCTCGTGCCGGAGGCGGTGAACGCCTGCGCTCGCCACGGAGCCGTCGTGCGTGCCCAGCTCCCCTCCGTCAACGGCCTAGTCATCGAGATGCCACTCGGCGTCGTGTTCGCCCTGGCCGACGAGGACGCCGTCCAGTGGATCGAGCCGGCCCTGCCGCGAATGAGCGAGGTCAACGATAGTGCTCGCATCGTTACGCAGGTGGACCTCGTCCAGGCCGCACCGTACGGGCTTGACGGCTCGGGAATCAACGTCCTGCTGTACGACGGCGGCACGGCCTGGCCCGACCATCCCGACTTCGGGGGCCGGGTCCTCGTTCGCGACCCCTCGGGCCTGAGCAGCCATGCGACCCACGTGGCCGGCACCCTCGCCGGCAGTGGCAAGGCCGGCGACGGCCGCTACCGAGGCATGGCCCCCGGCGTGGTGATCCAGTCGTACGGCTTTCAGTACGATGAGTCCGGCGTTTTTCTCTACTCCAATCCTGGAGACATCGAGGCCGACTACCGCGAGGCGATTCTCACCGACGGCGCCGAGATGGCCAGCAATTCAATCGGCTCGAACGTCGCCAGGAACGGTTTCCCCTGTGAGCTCGAAGGCAGCTACGGGGTCACCTCCGCGGTCATCGACGCCATCGTGGCAGGCAGTCTGGGCGCGCCCACGCGGGTCGTCTGGGCGGCGGGTAACGAACGAAACGGCGGCCGATGCGGCCTGGCTTACGCCACCATCGGCCCACCCGCGCCGGCCAAGAACCCGATCATCGTCGGAGCGGTCAACTCGAATGACGACTCGATGACCTGGTTCTCCGGTTGGGGACCGACCGACGATGGCCGGCTTCGTCCAGATGTCGTCGCCCCGGGTTGCCAGGCGAGCGATGACCGCGGCGTGACCTCGACCGGCCTGGACGGGGGATACACCGCCCTGTGCGGGACGTCCATGGCCACACCCGCGGTGGCCGGCGTGTCCGCCCTTCTGTTGCAGGACTACAAGCGACTCTATCCGGGTACCCCCTTGCCCCCTAACGCGATGCTTAAGGCCGTCCTGGCCCAGACCGCGGCCGACCTCGGCATCGTGGGCCCGGACTACCAGACGGGCTATGGCTCGGTTCGAGCACGCGAAGCCGTGGATCTGCTCCGCACCGGCAGCCTGCGGCAGGGCTCGCTCTCGCAAGGCGAGAGCAAAACGTACCTCTTAAAGGTTCCACCGGGAACGGCGAGCTTGAAAGCCACTGTGGCTTGGGACGACCCGCCGGCCGCGGTCAATACGATTCCCACCCTGGTCAACGATCTGGACGTCGTCGCCATCGGACCGGCGGGCACCGACATTCACTATCCCTGGACGCTGGAGCCCACGCACCCGGAACGGGAGGCCGCCCGCACCCAGCCGGATCGGCTGAACAACCTCGAGCAAGTCGTGGTCGAATCACCCGAGCCGGGCTTGTGGATGGTGCGTATTCACGGCTATACCGTGCCCGTGGGTCCCCAGAGTTTCTCCCTGGTGGCGACGCCCAGCTTGGTGGGCTGCTCCGCGACGGGAACAATGTCCCTCGGCGCCGAGGAGTACCGCTGCGACGGCGGCGTGGTCGTCACCGTCAACGATTGCGATCTGAACGTCGATCCGGCAGTCGCAGATGCGACCACGGTCCGAATCGCCTCCACGAGCGATCCGGCCGGCCGCGATCTGGTCCTGACCGAGATCGGGCCGGATACCGGCGCGTTCACCGGCAGGATGGCCCTCTTCCGCACACCCTCACCCGATCAGTTACTCGTGCTTCATGGCGATACCCTGACGGCGACGTATTACGACGCCGATGCCGGTGCCGGACTTCCGGCGGAGACGGAGGCTTCGGCGGCCGTGGATTGCGTGGCCCCGGTGATGTCCGACCTCAAGGTCGAGGAGCTGACCGCCCTGGGCGCCGTGGTCTCCTTCACCACCGATGAGCCTTCCTTCGCCCGCGTGCGATTCGGTTCTGCCTGCGGTGCCCTGGATCGCACGGCGGTCGGCGCCGCGATCGACCGGACTCACAGGCTGGTGCTGAATGGGCTGCTGCCCGCGACGCGTTACGAGTACCTTATCGAGGTCACCGATGCGGCCGGCAATCTCACCCGTGAGGATGCCGGTGGATCCTGTATGGCATTCGCGACGCCCGATGCCCCGGACTACCATACCCAGCACTTCCTGCTCGATGCCGGGGCGCTCAACCACAAGAGCCTCCTGTTCACGCCTGACGGGTCCATCGACTACTACGCCGTCTGCGTCCAGCCTATCGTGGAATTGCCCGTCGATCCGACCGGCGGTGCCTGGCTTCGAAACGTCTCCGAGGTGACCTTGAGCGATGGCCGGCAGGTGTCTCTCTACGGATCATCGTACAACGCTTTCTACGTGAACGGTGAGGGCACGATCACCTTCGATCAGTGGGATGACACCTCCGGGGATATCCTCGGCAGGCACTTCGCCGTGCCTCGGATCTCCGCCCTGTTCGAGTGGTTCACGCCCGCCGAGGCCGGGCACGTCAGCTGTAAGCAGCTGGCGGATCGGGCTGCGATCACCTGGGAACAGGTGCGCGACGCCGCTACCGGGGGATCCAGCACGTTCCAGGCCGAACTGTTCTTCGACGGGCGGATTCGCCTTTCCTGGCTGGATATCAACGCGAACGATCCGCTGGTCGGTCTCTCCCGCGGCGGCGGCATACCGGTTGACTACCTGGAGAGCCGTTTGGGCGACACCGAAGCCTGTGTGGCAGACGCGCTGCGAATCACTCCTGCCGGCCCCCTGGCTGCTCGCGGCTTGGCGGGAGGGCCGTTCTCGCCGGCGTGCCGTACCTTGACGCTGACCAATGTCTCTGAACCGCCCGCGAGCCTGCCCTGGTCGACCGAGGCCGGAGCCTCCTGGGTATCGGTCACGCCGGACCGCGGCGAGCTGCCGCCCGGTGGCTCCCAGGACGTCGAGCTTTGCGTTGCCGCAGATGCCGACAGTCTTCCGGTGAGCATGATTGAGTATCTGGTCGATGTGCGGTTCATTAATGCGATCACCGGCCTCGTCCAGGCTCGGGCGGTCCAACTTGCGGTGCAGGCCACGTCGCCTCCCACGGCCCATGACGTGCTGGCGGCGACCGCGCTCGATGTGCCGGTGGAGATCGGGCTCGTCGTCGACGATGATGGACGGCCAGCCCCACCCGGGAAGCTCGTCTTCCGAGCCGTGTCCAACCCCGACCATGGTCGGCTCAGCACCATCGACGACACCGGGCGGTTGACCTACACGCCAAACGCGGGATTCGAGGGTATCGATCAGTTTGCCTACCAGGCCGGCGACGGCGGTGTCGCTCCCGACGGCGGCGACTCGAACGTGGCCCGCGTCACGATCCGCGTCATCGGACCGCCGAGGCCCGCGGTTCATCCCGTTCCCGCCGACGGAGCGGCCCGCGTACCGGTCGACGAGCCGTTCCTGGCCGCCGAGGCCGTGGATACCAGCCGGCTACGCGGTGGGATCGTCGCCGCCGCCTACCCGGCCGACGTCAGCGATCCCCATTTCACGGATGTCCGCGACAAGATCATGACCACCGGTCGGTTCAGCGACATCGGTATCATCCACACCGGTCGAGTGACCCCCGCGCCCGCCGATCTGAAGGCGTTCGACGCGGTGGTTGTCTGGAGCAACGATCAGTTCGCCGATCCTTTCACCCTGGGCGACCGGCTGGCCGATTACGTCGACGGCGGCGGGGGAGTGGTCCTGGCGGTGTTCGCCAACGTGAACGTGCGTTCTTTCAGCGCCCTTGCCGGTCGGTTCCTGCTCGACGACTACTTCTGCATCAGCTATCCAGGTCACAACGCCTTCCCGCCACTCCTCGACGGGCCGCGACAGTCACTCGACCGCGTCTTTCTGCCCGGCCATCCCACGATGAGTGGGGTAACCCGGTTCGACGGCGGTAATCGGAGTTTCCGAATCTGGTCCTCCTATCTGGTCGAGGGCGCATCCTTCGTCGCCAACTGGAGCGATGGAGCTCCGCTGATCACGGTTCGCGAGATCAACGGAACGCCGCGCGTCGACCTGGCACTGCACCCGCCGTCAGATACGGTGGAAGAGGAGTTCTGGGAGTCGAACACCGACGGGGGATTGATCCTTGCCAACGCCCTGGCCTTCGCGGCCGGCCGCAGCGGCTGCGCCACCACCTACAATGTCTACTTCGGCACCGACAACCCGCCAGCCAATCTCGTCTGCGAGAATGTCCCGGATCCGCGATGTCCCATGCCCCCATCTCTTGGGTTGGGCACAACCTACTACTGGCAGATCGTGGCTCACAACAGGGCCGGGAGCGTGCCCGGCCCGGTCTGGTCCTTCCGAACCCCGGAGCACGCCAACATGGCCGTCGGCGACTCGGTGATGCCCTCCGACGACCTCGCGATCCCCTTCGGAAACGCTGCGCTCGGCAGCGCTCGGCACGAACGCATCACTCTCCGGAACGCGCATGCCTCCGAGGTGCTGAGCCTCACCGGTCTGTCGCTGGTTCCGGCCGCCGACGTGGCCGAGGATTTCGAGAACCCCCTGACAGAGGACTGGAGGCCGGGGGGGCCCGGCCAGTGGACGGTGCAGGGTGGGGCGCTCCGGGCCTTGTCCTCGACGTCGGGATCGCGCATGCAGACGATGTACGGCCGGCGGACATGGCAGGACGCGTCAATTCGCCTCTCCTTGTGGCGAACCGGCAGTCCGTTTGTTGCCGCCGGCCTGGCCCTGCGGGCTTCCGAGGACTTCGATTGGGCGGCCGGCACTGGATCCGCCTATCTCGTCGGTTTGAGCGGTATGGGCTCGTTCTACGTGGCCCGCGTCGTCGGCGAGGAGTTCACCTTCCTGCAACCGTGGAGTAGCTTCAAGCCACAGAAGATCCTCACCGGGGCTAACGACGTCGTCGTCAGCCTCGTGGGGCCGGATATCGATGTGTATATCAACGCTCAGCTTGCCTGGGCCGGGCGTGACTTGACGATCGCCGGGCCGGGTCGCATCGCCTTGTTGGCCTACAGCGATCCACCCGGTACGCAGGATGCCACTCACTATTTCGACAGCGTCCAGGTGGGCCTGCCCCTGCCCCTGGCGGCGGCGCGGCAGGTCACTCTGGGCGGCCTGCTTCCGCTGGCGAGCCACGAAACCGGAACGGACACGCTCGTTCCGCGCCCTGAACTTTCCGCCGTGGTCGACCCCTCATCCGCGGCGGCCTTCTCCATCGAGGTCGAGTTCGCCATGCCTGATCCCTGCGCAGGCTTCCAGTTGTCCGAGCCGCCGTCGGTTCCGGCTCAGCTTGCCCCAGGCGAGTCCATCGACCTCGGGGTCACTTTCCTGCCCGCCTGGCAGGGCGAACAGGCATGCGATGTCCTTCTCGTGGGAAACGACCTCGAGCAACCCCGGCAACGCGTGCACATGACCGGCAGCGGCGGGCCTGCATACCTGCAGATTGCCCCGGCCGACGAATGGACCCTTCAGGGACCGGAGGGCGGGCCCTTCACACCCGCTTGCGGACAATACACGCTCACCAACACCGGGCCCGGCGCGGTTCAGTGGTCGGTCGCAACATCTACGGCTTGGCTGTCTGCGTTGCCGCCCGGCGGCGCGCTCGAGCCTGGCCAGAGTACATCGGTCAATCTCTGTGTCACCGACGGTGCCAGCCAGCTCGAGCCCGGCGACTACCAGGTCGCGATCGCGATTGCGGACGCCGCCACGGCACTCAGCGAGCACCGCATGATCCACCTGTCCGTGTGCCGGCTTCCCCCGGCCCCGGTGCAGCCCGACCCGCCGGGCTCGGCAACCGGCATCAGCCTCACTCCGTCGCTGGCCTGGAACACCGGCCTGTCGCCGCCTCAAACCTGTCATGTGGTTGGCAGTGCCAAGATCAGCTACCAGGAGCGGGAGGTCGTCCTGGCGGATGTGGTGGCCGTCGCCAGCGACCAGCTGCTCCATGAGATTGCCGTTCAGCTTTCGTTCGCCGACGTGGCCGACCTGCACTATCTGATCGGCGAGTCTTCTTCTCGCGAAGGTCCGTTCAGACCCGCCTGGCAGCGCGCGGTTCCGACGGAGGGACAGGGCGAAGCCTACTACTCGTCCGGTGTGCTGGACTACCGCCTTGCGGCAGGGCGGTTCTATGTCATCGGCGTGGCCTGGGGCGACACCCTGGTCGGCTATGGTCTCGACTACCGCGCGTATCCGATCGCCTGGGCCGCCGGAACGATCGAAGGCCTGGTGAGCGGTCGGTTCGCCATGCCGCTCACCGAGATGCCGGCCAACTTCTTCTCCGGAGCGGTCACCCCGATCAAGCTGTGCCTGGACGATGCCGGTTCTGTGAGTCATCATGTCTATCTATGGAGGGAGGGGGAACCTCCGGCACTGGTGGCTCCGGACGTGGTCGGTTCGACCTGTCCGCCGATCGCCCCGCTGGCCCAGGGGGCGCTCTATCATTGGAGAGTGGTGGCGGTCAGCGTCTGCGGGGCTCGCGAAAGCGCAACCTGGTCGTTCACCACGGCATCCTGCGACGACGGATTGCCGACCATCGATCGTTCTCCCGGCCGTCGTCCGGTCTCGCGCAAGGTCCACGGCTCGGCGGGGGAGTTCGACATCGATCTCCTGGCGCCGTCGTCCGGGCAGACCTTGGCCATCGAACCGCGGCCAGACGGCCCGACTCTGCTGATCGTTCACCTGACCAGGCCGGTGCAGGCGGTGGGCGCGCCGGTTACGAGCAGCGTGGTCCTCACGGGCCCGGGTGCCGCCCAGGCGCGGGTCACGGATGTGGCCATCGAAGGCCAAACGGCTTCGATCACCTGTGAAGGCCTCTCGACCGGCGCCGTACGGCTGGCCTTCCCGGGGATCAGGGATGCGAGTGACCCAGCCTGCGGTGTCCTGGAGGTTCTTGACTTCGGCATCCTCGCGGGCGACGTGAATGGCGATGCCAGGGTCAACGTTCTCGACCTGACGCTCGTTCGCAATCGGCAGTCGCGGTCGCTGGACTCGGCGAGCTGCCGCGGCGACGTGAATGCCGACGGAGCGATCGATCTCCTGGATCTGGCCAGGGTTCGTTCCAACGTGGGCACTCTTTTCTCCGCGTTCTCTCCGTGATGAGCGCGGCGGAGGTGGATCATAGAGGGGGCCCCTGCCGCCGGCCGCAGGCTCACGGCCCGCGATTGCCGGGCTGGACGCCGCCCGGCGGATGTCGACTCAGTCCGGCTTCTCGATTTCGAACTTCTTGATCCGATAGCGCAGGTTGTCGCGAGAAATGTTCAGCGCCTTGGCGGCCTTGGTCTGGTTCCAGCCGGCCTCCTTGAGGGCACGCACGATCAGGGCCTTCTCGTAGCCCCAGAGACCCGATTCCTGCTTGTCGCGCGGCTGGTCGGCCTGCCCGCCGACGATCTCGCGGGGCAGGTGGGCCGTGTCGATCGCCTTGCCGTCGCAGAGCAGCACCGCCCGCTCGATGACGTTCTGCAGCTCGCGGATGTTGCCCGGCCAGCTGTAGCTGGTGAGCTGGGCGAGTGCGTCGCTGGTCGTGGTCGGGGCGGGCAGATTCAAATGGCGGGCGGCGAGGTGGGTGAAGTGCTCCACCAGCATCGGGATGTCCTCGCGTCGCTCCCGGAGCGGCGGATTCATGATGGGAAACACGTTCAACCGGTAGTAGAAGTCCTCCCGGAAGGCGCCGTCCTTGATCGCCTTCTGCAGGTCGCGGTTGGTTGCGGCGATAATCCGCACGTCGCAGGAAACGGTCTTGGTCCCGCCGACGCGGATGAACTCCCGCTCCTGGAGGACGCGCAGCAGCTTGAGCTGCGTCGAATGGCTTATATCTCCAATCTCGTCTAGAAAGAGGGTTCCGCTGTTGGCTAACTCAAAGCGCCCGATCTTCTGGGCGATCGCTCCGGTGAACGCGCCCTTCTCGTGCCCGAACAGCTCGCTCTCCAGCAGCGTCTCCGGCAGGGCGGCACAGTTGATGGCGATGAACGGCTTGTCCCGCCGCGGCGAGTTGAGGTGAATGTGGCGGCTGAGCAGTTCCTTGCCCGTGCCCGTGTCGCCCAGGATGAGCACGGTGGCGTTGCTGCCCGCGACCCGGGCGCATAGCTCGAGCATCTGCCGCAAGGCCGGCGACTGGCCGATGATGTTCGTGCCCCGATGAGCCGCGGCCTGCAGCCCGCGATTCTCGAGCTTCAGCCGTTCGTGAGCCTGGGCGTTGGTTGCCCCGCTGGCGGCCAGGTTGGCGAATACTTGGAGCAACTCCAGGTCATTCTCGGTGAAGTTGTCCTGGGCCAGCCGGTTGAGAACCTCGACAACACCAAGAACCTGCCCGTTCTTGACCAGCGGGGCGGCCATCACCCCGCGGGTGCAGAACGTCGACTTCTCGTCGATCCCGCTGAAGAACGATTCCTCCTCGCGAACGTCGGTGACCAGGAGCGGCTTGCCGGTACTGGAAACCTTGCCGGCGATGCCCAGATCGGCGTCGAATTCCTCTCCAATCAGCTGCTGGCCGAACTCCCCGGTCGCCGCCCGGAAGACGAGTTTGCGTCGTTGCGGGTCCAGGAGCAGGACCGAACTGGCCTCGGCCTGCATGACCGCTGCGGCGTTTCGGGCGATGGCCTGAAGCGTCTTCTCCAGATCAAGCGACCCGTTAATGGCCGCCGAGGCCTCGACCAGGGCGGATAACGTCTCCTTGGGCAGTCCGTGATCCTTGATCGACATGGCAACCTCAACGGACACGCTGGGCCGCGACCGGTCCACAAGTGACTTATTACAGGGCGCCGGTTCGCCAAGTTACGCTCCAGACTAAGGTTAAGGCGTGGCAAGTGTCAAGCGACGATTTGACGTAACCGCCCAGGCGGCTATTATGGCCCCTGCGGGCCGGCCCTCTCGCGTTTGCGGCGGAGCGAACCCGAGAGTCTGCGGGTCGTACTAACAGACGGCGGAAAACGGGTGAGTGTGCCGACCGACGAGGAACTGCTGGCTGAGCATATCGCCGGGCAGCCTGGCCGTTTCGAGCAGTTGGTACGCCGGCACAGCGAGGAGTTGTTCCGGTTCCTCGCACGCTTCGCAGGCAATGACGCTTTGGCCGAAGATCTGGTCCAGGAGTCATTCCTGCAGGTGTATCGTTCCGCGGAGGGCTTTGACTTCGGGCGGCGATTCAGGCCGTGGTTGTACACCATCGCCGCGAACAAGGCCCGCGATATCCTGAGGAGTCGGCGCCGGCGGGGTGAAGTGCCACTGGATGCCCAGCTCGACACTTCCGAGGCCGAGGGACAGAAGTATCTGGACTTCCTCGCCGACACTGCCCCGACGCCGGCGAATAACCTGGAGCAGGCCGAGGTTCAGGCCCGCGTCCGGAAGGTGCTGGCCGACATGCCGGATCACCTTCGCGAGGTTCTGATCCTCAGCTACTACCACCGGTTTCCATACAAGGAGATCGCGGAGGTGCTGGGAATCCCGCTCGGAACGGTGAAGAGCCGGTTGCACGCGGCCGTCGGCCACTTTGGACAGGCCTACCGCGAGGCGCCCGAGGACGAGTCGGAAGTACGGTAATGGTGGACCAACAAGACTTCAGCGATTCGACGTTACTGGATTGGCATCTCGGCTACCTGGAGGGCGACGAGGCTGATCGGCTGCAGGCCGCGTTGCAATCCTCCCCCGAACTGGCGGCCCGGAGCCGCGCCCTGGGCGACCTCCTCGCCCTGCTCGATCGTTCCGCGGCACCCCGCCCGCCCGTCGGCCTGGCCGACAAAGTCTTGGCATTCATCGACCATCAGACGAAGGTCCTGCCCTTCGCCGGGGCGGAAACCCCGGCCTCGATGAGCACCGACGGCCACACCGTGGGTAGCCGGTTCTCCGCCTCCTGGCGCGACGTGCTGGCCGTCGCCGCCTGCATCGCCCTCTTCGTCGCCGTGGCTGTGCCCGGCTACCGGAAGGCCCAGGACGCGTCCCGGCGCTATGCCTGCTTCGGCAATCTGAAGACCATCTGCACCGCCGGGCTCCAGTATGCCCAGGCCAACAACGGCTACCTGCCGTATGCCGACTACGTGCCCGGTGCGGTCTGGTCGCCTGCGGCCGCCGCCCCCGGAGCTCCGGTGGCACGCAACAGCCGGCACATCTTCCGTCTCGCCAGAGGTGAGTACCTCCCCACGATGCGGGTGTTTCTCTGCCCGGTGTTCCGCGAAAGCCGGCCGATGCCCATGGAAATCGCTCGTCAGAGCCAGGATTTCGCCGATCCGGCCAACGTCACCTACAGCTTCCTGTTCATGAACCTGCCTAGCGGGCTGCGCGTCGAAGAGGCCCGCAAGAGATCACGGGGGCTGGTCCTGGCCGCCGACCACAGCCCGCTCCGACCCACGGCCTCAAGCCTCACCGGCCCACTGGCCGACCCGGGCGGCAACTCACCTTGCCACGAAGCCGGGGCCGGGCAGAACGCCGTCTACGCCGACGGCGGCGGCGGCTTCTTCACCGATCGCCGCATCGGCGTGGACTGCGACGACATCTACGGCGTCGGCAGCGGTCCGGGCGTGTACCTCGGGACCGAAGTTCCCGTTTCCGACACCGACTCATTCCTTCCGCCCGGATGACCGTCGGCTTCCCGGATCGCGATCAGAACAAACCGGCTTGCGGGCCCCATCAGCTCAGGAACGCAGCGGAACGTAGATCTCGACGAGGAGATCCTGTTCCGGCGTGGTGTGGGGATCGTTGCAGTAGAGTTCAAAGGAGGGTGCGTCGCCCAGCTCACGCCCGCTGGCCGGCAGCCATTCCCCCAAAAACTGCTTCCAGGTGCGATGGAGATTGGAGTAGCTGCCCCGGTGTAGGGCGACGGCATATTCGCCGCCGGGGATGTCCTGAACACCCACCTCACCTCCACCCTGGCACGCCGGATCCACGGTGACACAGGCGTCGTAGCGGATCTGATCGGGCGGGGTCCCTTCAGGATCGTCATAGCAGATGCCCAGGCATCGGGTCTGCGACCCCAGCAGTCCGCGCGGACCGGCCCAGCCGCACAGCTTGTCCCATGCAGCCTTGCAGGTGGTGTACGGGCCGACATGCCGCACGCAGGCCACGTGCATCGGGGCAAGTGTTCGTACCTCTACTTCCATCGTCGTTCCTCCTGTATCCACCATGATAAAATCCTGTACCTGACCACCGGGTTGATAATGGACGCCTGACGGCACACACTTGCACACCAGGGGTGTGACGCTGCCGCGAAAAGCGGACGGCGATTCGCCGAACAGCGCCCGGAAAGCACGGGTGAAAGACTCGTGGGCCTCGTAGCCCGCCTCAAAGGCAATGTGCGTGACCGGATCGTGACCATGCCGGAGTCGATGGGCGGCCCGCTCCATCCGCAAGCGCCGAACCAGCTCCATGACCGATTCACCTACCATTCCGTGGAAGACGCGGTGGAAGTGGTAGGGGGAGAAGTGGGCAAGCCGGGCAAGCTCGACCAGCGACAGGGCATGGTCCAGATGCCCGTGAATGTGCTGGAGCACGGCGAGGATTCGAGCCCGGTAATCCTGCTGGGTACAAGTTCTCATGAAAGGCGATTCTATGCGGAATCACGCCCTCATGCTTGACCGTCCTTGCTGATTTGCAGCTTTCCCGGCCAAATCCTCCCCTGCTCTTTCAGTAGTGATGCCCCACGGCCACTCCCCCGGTGGCTTGTTCCAGAGGCGGCGTATACACTCTGAGCGTGAATCAGTCTCGACAGACACTCTTCAAGGCGATGGGATCCGCCTGGCTGGCGGCCTTGCTGCTGCTGCTTGTGCTCGTGGCGATGGCTTGTGCCACCGCTTATGAATCCACCCACGGTACGGCACTGGCTCTCCTGATGTTCTACAAGTCCTGGTGGTTCGAGGGCTTGCTGCTGCTTCTGGCCTTGAATGTGCTGGCCGCCGTCCTCGCCCGCCTTCCGCCGGATCGGGCTCGGGCCGGACCGGTGATCACCCACCTGGCCATCCTCGTCATTCTGGTTGGGGCGTGGGTCACCAAGTGCTTCGGTATTGACGGGCAGGTTGAGATTCGCGAAGGCCAGACCGTGCAGGCCTTTGACCTCCAACAGGATACCTTGACCCTGGAGGACTCCGGAGGTCACGCCCACACAAGCGTCGAACTCGATCCGGTGGTCTTTAACCGGTCCAGGGCGGCCGCAGAACCGGCTTTGGCACCGCTGGTGCTCGGTAACCTCCGTGTACAGATCGAGGCCTATGCTCCCGATAGCACCGAGCACCGGGAAGTGGTCAACGACAGTCAACAGCCTCAACCGGCGCTGGAGATCACGCTGGGCGCGGAGCAGGAGAAGCTAACCGGGTGGGTGTTTGCTGATCAGCCGTCCGAGATGAGTTCCTTTGGCCTGGTGGCCCGACGGGTCGCCGATGCCCGGGAGTTCGCCCGCCTTCTCGCTCCGCCTCCCGCCAGCCAGCCGGCTTCGAACGGAACGGTCAAGGTCGAGGTCGGCGAGAAGCGGTTCGAATACCCCCTCGAGCGGTGCACCGACCAGCCCATCGTCGTGGGGGACACGGGATTCTCGATCCAGGTGCTTCGCTATTTGCCCCACGCCGTGGTGGGCGCCGATCGGCAGGTCCGCTCCGTTTCGGATCAGCCGGTCAACCCGGCCATCGAGGTCGAAGTCACCGGGGCCGAGGGCTCTTCCAGGCGGCTGGCCTTTGCCCGTTTCCCGGATTTCTCATCCATGCACGGCGCCCAGGCGGCCGAGCACCTCAAGCTCACCTTCGTGGCCTCGGTCGACACGGTTCCGAAGATGCCCATGGAGGTGCTGATCGGCCCGTCGAATGCGCTGGCGGTACGCTTCACCGACAGGCATGGCCAGGTGACCATCGCCGAGGCCGCTCCAGGCAAGCCGGTGAAGACGCCGTTTGCGGGCATGACCTTCGAGATCGGCCGTTTCCTGGACCATGCCCGGGTGCGCCAGGAGGTGCGGCCGCTGAACACCGCTGGCGAGGACCCCACGCCCGCCCTGAAACTGGCCGTGACCACCCCGGCGGGCACCAACCGCTTCTGGCTGCGGAAGTACGATGCTCGCCCGATCGACAGCCCGGGCACCAGCTACCTCCTGCAGTACACCAACCGGACACTCCCGTTGGGTTTCAGTCTCAGGCTGGATGAGTTTCGCATGGACAAGTACCCTGGAACCGAGCGGCCAAGATCGTTTCAGAGCCACGTGACCTTCCTGGACTCCGCTTCCGGCCACGAACAGGGCGAGGTCATCAGTATGAACAACCCCGCCCGCCACGGGAGCTACACCTTATTCCAGTCGAGCTATCGCCTCGGCGAGGACAGCCCGTCCTCCACCGTGCTCAGCGTGTCGTGGGATCCTGGGCAGCCAATCGTCTTCTTCGGCTATGTCGCGATGCTCTCCGGAATGCTTTGGGTTGCTGTGGCCCGCGGGCTCGACCGTCGCCGAACCGCAGTCGTACAATAGAACATCATGTCCGCTCGCGAGGAACGCCAACTGACTTTTGACTGGGGGCAGCCGGCGAAGGCCTCGCCCGCAGAGAGGCCTTTCCCTGCGGCCGCCGCCCTGGCCGAACGGCTACGCCGCCTGGCCGAACGCAAGATCTACCTGGGCACGTCGAGCTGGAAGTACCCGGGCTGGCAAGGGCAGATCTACGACCCGGCCCGGTATCAGATCCGCGGGCAGTTCTCCGAACGGAAGTTCAACCAGGAGTGCCTCGCCGAGTACGCGGCCGTGTTCCCGGCGGTGTGCGGCGATTTCGCCTTCTATCAGTTCCCCACGGAGCAGTCCTGGAAGGAGTTGTTCGCCCAGGTCCCACCGGAATTCCGGTTCAGCCTCAAGGTCCCCGAGGAGGTGACCGTCGAACGCTTCCCTCGCCTGCCGCGTTACGGCAAACGCGCGGGAACGGCCAACGCTCATTTCATGGATCCCGCCCTGGTCCGCGACCAGCTGCTGAGCAGGCTGGACCCATACCGGGACCGGATCGGTGTCCTGATCTTCGAGTTCGGCACGTTTCACGGAGGTCCCATGCGGGCTCCCGGCAAGTTCGCCGAGGCCCTTGCCCGACTGCTCGCCGGCCTGCCGCTGGATCGATACCGGTTCGCCGTCGAGGTGCGCAACCGCGAGTTCCTCGGATCGCCTGGCCGCGAACGCTACCTCGCCTGCCTCCGAGACCACGGCGCGGCCCACTGCCTCAACAGTTGGACCCAGATGCCTCCGCTGATCGATCAAGTGCAGATCCCGGGTGTGTTCACCGCTCCGCACGTGGTCGCTCGCCTCCTCCTTCGCCCCGGCCGTGCGTATCAGCAGGCCGTGGAGAGCTTCGCACCCTACGACCGCATTCAAGATCCTTATCCCGAAGGCCGTGACGCGCTCCGAGACCTCATCGAGGCCTGCGTCGCCGAGAGCCGCATGCTGCTCGCCTTCGTGAACAACCGGTTCGAGGGCAACGCCCCCCAGACCATTCAACTGACAACCGAAGGGTGGACCAGCCCGGCCCTCTGACTCGCCCAGGTCGGGCCGAAGACGCAGCCTGGCAGTCCCCCGGTCAGTCCGTGCTCCTTAGCCGTGGAACGAAAGCCCTCGGCAGGCAGGCGACCATGTCCCGGCCAACCGCTACGACCTGGTTCTGAGTCCGCTCGATTTCCCGCATGAGCGGTTCTCCGGCCGGAAGGGTCAGGGATCTCACCGGTTCTCGCACCTGGGCCAGGAGGCGGTCCACCGAGAGAGGCGGCAGCGCCGGGATCGAACTCTGGACCACATTCCCGGCACTGTTCGCGGCAGGCGGTGACGACACAAAACGCCAGACCGTGGGGAGCGAGACCGCGAGGGCAATGCAGGCGGCCGCGGCTAGACCCGCAGTGAGCCGCCAGGCCGGGTGAACCGGGCGGCTCCCGTTGCTGCCCACAATGCCCAGACCGGCGGAAATCGGTTCTGCACGCAACGCTTCCCCCAGCTGAAGACCCCGCTCCAGAAACTCGCGGCAGGCGGGACAGCACCGCAGGTGCCGCTCGGGTAGGCGAGCCGATCGATCATCGCTGTCCAGGGCCGTGGAAATTCGCCATCGATAGTAAAGGCAGATCATGACTCGCCTCCCTCGTGCGTGCCAATCACGGTCCAGCCGAAGACCCGGCAGAACGACTTCAGACTCAACAGCCTCCGCCGAGCACGATACAGCAGCACCTTCACGTGAATCGTCGTGATCCCCATTCGCGAAGCGATATCCCGGACACTCAGTTCCTGCACATAGCGAAGCTGGATGGCCTCGTACTGGCGTGCGGGCAATGCCTCCCGGACGGCAATCCAGAGGCTGTGGCCCTCCTGCTGCCGGGCCAGCACATCCACTGGCTCGGGCGACGGGTCGGCCCGCTCGATGTACTCGACCGGGTCCTCTCGCCGACGCCGGCGATGGTTGGCGGCTACATGCAGGGCAATCGTGGTCAGCCAGGCAGCGAAGGGACGGCTGGGGTCGTAGGAACCGATCGCGGCATAGGCCGAGGCCAGCGTGTCCTGCACCAGATCCTCGGTCTCGTGGCCAGGAACCGGCCGGCGGGCGAGGACGCGCATGAGCAGCGGTCGGTACCGCTGACCAAGCACACCAAAGGCAGCGGAAGAGCCCCTCTGCGCCTGACAGAGGAGGTCTTCCTGTGAATGGAAGGACATATCGCTGCCGATCAAGTCCACCGGCTTCTCCTGGCATCAAGAAGCGGCTTGCTTGGCCGCCGCCTGGGCCATCACCCACTTCAGCAGATCCACGACGTTCTGCCGGGGGGCGACCAGCGATGCCTCCACGGAGGCCTCATGGGCCGATACCTTCAAGTCCTTGAGGACTCCGGCCGCCTCCGCGGGAATCAACGGCTTGCCGTTCTCACGCAAATCCTTGACCAGATCGAGAAAACCCAACACGCCGTCCATCATCTTCGACAGGTTGGACGCGGTCTGGGCGTCCTTGGTCAGCAGCGTGAGCCGCGAGAAGAAATCACGCTCGGTTTCGCCGATCTCGAACCGCCCGGAGACGAATTTGTTGAGCAACTCGACGGCCTTCTGGTCGTCGGGCATCTTGGGCAGCTCGGCCAGGTAAACGAACAAATACGCTCCCGCCGACGGCTTGATCGACGGCGGAATCACCACCTGGGCCATGCTATCCTGTTTATTCTGCAATACCGCCACGGCTTGTTCAAGCATGTTCTGACTGCCGGCCACCACGATGAGGTCATCCCGGAAGAACAGGCCGAACCGCACAGCACCGGGCTTGTCCCCCTTGGGCTCGTCCGTCCACTGGTAAGCGTCCAAGTCGCTCACCTTGATCTCGCGAAGCGTCGGGTTGGTCCGGAGCAGGGTCAGCAGCTTCTCACGGTCGAAGCTCCCCTCGATGAGAGCCACGCCGTTCTCCTCCCCCGCGCCCACGCCGTACAGGGTGATGGCTTTCAGATCCTTGGTCAGGTCCAGGCCGGACACGTTCTTCAGAACGGCCAGACCGGCCGCAATCTCAGGTTTCTTGATCTGCTCCAGAACCAGTGCCCCGACCTTCGAGGCCAGGAAGCCCTCCGCGTCCATGTGGGCCACCCATTGGGCCGAGGCGGCTACCCGTTCCGCCTGACCCGGTCCTGCCAGCCCGGGTACCGCCAGGCTCATGACCGCCGCCCACCCCATCAACGCCACTGCTAACGTTCGGTTTCGCATCAGTTTCTCCTTATGACTCAAGGTGCCGAAAACACCTTCACCCCTGACTACGCGCAGTGGACGCGAAAGGTGACAGAAAAACCAGGACCGAATCTGTGGACCGCCCGACCCGGACGGCCTGCGGTGATCCCAGGGCGCGGATAACGACTCGCGGGGCGTGAGGCCTCTCCTCGCGGATTGGGTCCCAGTGGGGGTGATGCCGGGCGGCGCCCGGCTTCCGCAACCATCAAAAAAGTCGGACCACGGTGGCTCGCCGTCGTCCGACTCGGTGTGCGGATCGCTGCTTCGGTCCGCGGATCAGCTTGTGCAACATCCGGTCACCCGACAGGCACCTCGGGTCCCGGCCCACGATCAACCTCAGGCCGGCCCCTTTGAAGTCGTACACCGTCAGAGACCAGGTGGAGTCCGGCTCAGGTCAGTGCCCCTCACCCACCGACCAGTTTCCTCCTCCGGAACACCGAACACACCCCTATCTTAATCGCTTCCGACCCCGGACGGATACGCCGTTTTTGCGCAATTAAATAGCCAAATCGCGACATGCCGGCACCAACCGGCCAAGAGGTCCTCCGCCCCGGCTCAGGCAGGCAGGTGGGTCTGCAGGTCGTCCCCCACCCGGTCGCGTCACCTCCCGCTCAAACTCGACGGTGTCCGCGGGCGGCGGTGCCCGTCCCTAGAGCCGGAGCACCCGCTCGGCGTTCTGCGATTCGATCAGGGCTCGCTGCCCCGGGGTGATTTCGGCATGGTCCAGCTTGGCCCGGCCACAGGCCGGATACTGCAGAAGCGATCCGGTGCCAAAAAGCACACGTTCCGCACCTACGGCCTCGGCCATCCGAGCAATGGCCTGGAAGCCCTGCATGCACGATGTCTCAATGGTGATGTTGACGTGGCTTGCGATCACCTCGACGGCGGCGCGAAACTCGGATAGGTAGTTCGGCCCGCTCAGAATGAACTGGGTGCCCGGGTGGCGGTCGGCCAGGTCGGCCACATTGCCGATTGGCAGCGTCGGGAAACGGAAGTTCATCATCGGACGCGTGGGGACGATCACCGGAATCCCGCACTCGCCGGCGGCCGCGGCCAGCTCATCGGCAAATGGACTACGCAGGCTGTAACCCTGCAGCAACAGGGGATAGAGGCGGCAGGCCTTGAACCCTTCCTCCACCAGGCGTCGTAGCGGCTTCCCGCCGCCGCCGTTCATCGGGCTGAGACACGCGACCGGCGCGAGCCGATCGGGGTGGGCCCGAGCCAGGGCCAACGTCTCCCCGTTCGCGGTCGGCCAGTCGCCGAACAGCCCGCGCAGGGAAGTGACCGCGGCCCGATCGATCAGGGAACAGTCCATGAGCCTGAGCAGGTCGTCCCCGCCGGTCGCCGGGAGCGGCCAGTAAGGCCAGTGACCGAAAAACGCGTTCACGTCAATCCGCATGATTCAAAGTCCCAGCAGCCGGGCCATGTTCCCGCCGAGAATGAGCGACTTGGCCCCCGGTTCAAGATCGGCACCCTCCACCTTGGCCCGCTGAACCCAGGGATCCAGCAGCGGCGTGTCCGTGCCGAATAGACCCCAACGTTGCATAATCCGCCCGCCTCAAGCGGCGTGTTGGGCGGTCTTCATCGCCTGCAGCAGGCCGAGGAGCCTTTGCCGGGCCCAGGTATTGGCGTTGCAGGTGAGGGTGAAGACGCCT
>JAGNEZ010000021.1 GCA_018003015.1 Phycisphaerae bacterium
GGGCGGGGGGGGGCGGGGGGGGGGGGGGGGGGGGTGGGTGGGGGGGGGGTCGGTTGGGCGGTGGGGGGGGGGGTTCTTGTGGGGGGTCCGGTGGCGTTTCGGGGTGTTGGGGGGGTATTCGAGCGGCGGGATGGGCGCAAAGAAACAGCCGGGGAGGTGGTGGTGTCCATGTTTTGGACAGCACCATCGTCCCCGGCTGCGAGGTGGTCAGTTGAAGGGCCCGATGTTGAACAGGTCACCGATTCCGATGATGTGGACAGCCACATCGTGGATCGTCTTGAGGTTGCAGCCGAACTGGCACATCGAGACAAACGCTGCCACCGCCACCAACAATGCCTTCTTCATGTAGGACTCCTTTCGTTCGTACCTTATTGACATGAGCCGCTGATAACCGCCTATCGGCGTGCTCATGACCACGATCTGATGGGGCCGCAAGGTAAGCATCATGGTCATGCTTGTCAATAGGGTGGTGACATCTTTTCGCCGGTCTATCCTGTTTGGCGTTACTCGGCGGGGTGGTTGTGGGGTGCCCGGATGGTGTAGAGGGTTTGGTCGTGTGGTGTGCTGCTGGGCCATGGTGTCGGGTGTGGAGGGTGGTTAAGGGGCGTGTTCGAGCTCGCAGGGCTCTGCTGGTGTTCCCGGCTCTCGGTCTGGCGGCGGGGCGGTCCGGCGTTTGTGGGTTTTAGGGTGGTGTGGTTGGCCTGGGCCGGGGCGATCCGGTGGATGGGTGAGGGTGAGGATCGGCGGTCTGGGGTATTCACTTACCCAGGGGGTAGAGCAGTCTCTGGATCTCGGGTGTCTCCAGGTTGTCTGGTGTTGCGAGGGTGGCCCCGGTATCGACGTTCTGCTGGACGGTCTTGCCTTCGAGGTAGTCGATTGCGGACTTAACGCCGAGGTAGCCCATCTTGTAGGGATCCTGGAGGACGATGCCCATGAGTTTGCGGTCCTTGAGGCCGGCGATGAGTCGGGGCTGGGAGTCGAAGCCGACGAATTGGATCTTGCCTGCGAGTTGGCGGGCCTCCAAGGCGATGAGCATGCCGGCGGTCGTGGTTTCGTTCGGGCAGAAGACGCCCTGGAACTTGTCCATGTGGGCGGTGATCATGTTTTCGGCCGCCCGTTTGGCCCCGGTGACGTCTGAGCCGGCGTACTGGGGCGGGTCGATGATAGCCACGCCGGGGGACTCCTTGCTCATCGTGTTCAAGAATCCGTCCTCGCGATGTCGCGTACTGGCGGAGCTTTCCGCGTAGCGTAGGACCATGACGGCTCCTTGGTTCTGCATGAGTTCGCCCATTCGCTTGCCGGCGAGTACGCCGGCCTTGTAGTTATCGGTTCCGACGTAGGCGATGAAATCCTTGCCGACCTGGGCGGCCAGGGGCGAGTCGGCGATGACCACGGGGATCTTGGCCTGTCCGGCGAGGCGGACGGGGGCGACGAGGGCCTGATCGCTGAGGGGGGCGAGCACGATGGCGTCCACCCTGGTGCTCACGAAGTTCTGCACCAGGCTGATCTGGGTCTGGGTGTCGTCCTCCTTGGCCGACGACTTGTAATCGATTTCGACGTTTCCGATTTCGGCGGCGGCCTTGCGGGCCCCGGCCTCCATGGCCTTCCAGAATTCATGGGTCATGCCCTTGGGGATGACCGCGATGTGGCGGTTGGCGGTGTGGGCGGTGGGCGAGGCCGGGGCGGACTGGGCTCCGGGCGCGGGCGAGCGCTCCTTGCAGCCGGGCGAGAAGGACAATGCGGTGATGGTCAACGCAGCGGGCAACAAGTGTTTCATGGTGGACTCCACTCGAACGGTACGGCCGCGGGGTTTCTGGTCGCGGGCCGGGCTGGCGGTTGTTCCTATCTGAAAATGATGTACAGGGCAACCATGATCACGAACAGGATAGTGGCCAGGACGCGGTAGTTACCGAGTCCCGGCCAGGCTTCGCCGCGCAGGGCGGCCAGTGGGCTACTCCAGCAGAGGGCGTCCTTTTCTGCGGATGGCGGGTCGGGTCGCCCGAGTGACGCCACCACCATGACTGCGGAGCAGGCGATGAACAGGTAGAAGGCCGCCATCATGAATGGTACTTTCCAGGTGATGTAGGGGGTGAGCCAGGCGGCGTGCTTGTTCCAGTCCAGGAAGAAGACCAGGATGCCCATTGCCGATCCGGCCACGAGGGTGATGAACGCGCCGGATGCCGAGGCTCGGCGCCAGAACACGCCCAGGACGAAGACAGCGGTGATGGGTGGGGCGATGTAGGAGATGAGGGTGTTGACTCCCTGGTAGATGCTCTCGTAGTGCTGGAGGGCGGGTGTCCAGAGGATGGAGATGATCATGGCCACGAGGGTGACTCCCTGGCCGATGCGGACCAGGGTTCGGTCGGGGACGTTGGGGCGGAGCTGTTTGTAGATGTCGTAGCAGAACAGGGTGGCGATGGAGTTAAGGGCTCCGGAGACGGTGCTCATGAGGGCGGCCAGCAGGGCGGCGGCGACCACGCCTTTGAGGCCGACGGGGAGCAGTTCCATGATCATGTGGGCGTAGACATCGTCGGATCGAACGCGGGCCAGTTTCTTGTGGACCAGTTGGTTGGTGGTCTGGACCACGGTGGTGTTCTGGAGCCCGGTTTCCTTGGCGATTTCATCGACGCGGGCGCGTGATTCACTCCCCGTTCCCCGGGCCAGGAGAGCGTCGTAGACCTTCTGCTCGACCTCGGGGAGGTCGTTGGCCGCTCCCGGTTTTGGCTCGGTTGCCTTGATGGCCAGCGGTGACATTTTGCCCTGGTTGACGAGGGCGAGGGCGATTGTGCCGGGCATCACGAAGATGAAGACGGGGAGGATTTTGATAAAGCCGGTGAACAGTGGTCCGACGCGGGCGTGGTTTTCGCTCTTGGCTCCGAGCACGCGCTGGACGATGGTCTGGTCGGCGCACCAGTACCACAGGCCGATGACCGGGTAGCCCAGGAATACCGAGTACCAGGGCAGGTTGGCGGGATCGTCTGCGGATCGCAGCATGGTCAGCTTGACCGGCTCGACGTGGGCGGCCATGCCCGACCACCCGCCGACCTCGTGCAGGCCGAACAGGGTGATGCAGATGGCCCCGGCGAGGAGGATGATCGTCTGGATGGACTCGGTCAGCACGACGGCCAGCAAGCCGCCGACGATGGTGTAGAGGCCGGTCAGCACGGACACGCCGATGATGCTGGTGTACAGATCGATGCCGAACATGCCTCGGAGGACGACGGCCCCGGTGTAGAGCGAGAAACCGATGTGTATGAAGATCGCGGAGACGATCGAGAGGACGGCCAGCCAGTTGCGGCTTGCCCGGCTGTAGCGTTTTTCCAGGAAGTCGGGCAGGGTGGTGACCTTGGAGCGGATGTAGAACGGGACGAAGAACAGTGAGAGGGCGATGAGGGTGAAGGGAGCCATCCACTCGAAGTTACCGCAGGCCAGGCCGTTCATGTAGCCTTCCTGGGCCTGGCTGACGAGGTGGATGGTCGAGATGTTGGTTGAGAACAGGGCCAAGCCGATCATCGGCCAAGTCAGGGTTCCCCCCGCCAGGAAGTAGTCCTTTCCGCCCTGAGAGGACTTTCGCTGCCGGTGACCCGCCAGGCAGCCGATGGTGATGACGATCACGAAATAGGCGATGATGATTGTGAGGTCGAGTCCTTCGATTCGAAGCTGCATTGCGAGCATGGGTTATCCTTGGGTAAGGGCCAGTGATCAGTGGTCAGCGATCGGCGATCAGCAAGTGTTGCGTGGTCATGAGGCCGCACGATCCGCTAGTTTGTGTGAAACACTTCCTCGATTTCATGCCACCATTCGCCCGGTTTGCGTATTGGCACCGGTGTCTGGAGCGGGTCAGTCTGTTTTTGTATTTTCCATTCTCAGCCTTCTCTTCCCAGTTCCTGTCCTCGTTGACAGGCTGCGCGCACGGCGTCGTGGATGGCTTCGGGTACGCCTGCTCTCTCCAAGTGTTCCAGGGCAGCGAAGGTCGTACCGCCCTTGCTGGTCACCTTGCGGCGGAGCTCGGCGGGCGGTTCGCCGGTCTCGATCATCATTCGGGCCGCGCCGAGGCAGGCGTATTCGGCGAGTCTGAGGGCGTCGGTCTGGTTCAATCCGCAGGATACGCCGCCGGCGGCCATGGCCTCGACAAACGCGTAGAAATAGGCTGGCCCGGAGCCGGAGACGGCCGTCAGCGCATCCATGAGTGACTCATCCGAGAGTACCACGGTTGCGCCGCCGGCATCGAAGATGGCCCGGGTTTCGGCGAGATCCTGCTCGGTGGCCTGCTCACCGGGGCACAGTCCGGCGATGCCGGCTCCGACCTTGATGGCCAAGTTGGGCATGACCCGCACGATCCTGGGTATGGTTCCGGGAAATGCCGCTGCGATCCGGCGGGTACTGATACCGGCCATAATGCTGATCAGGAGTTGCTCGCCGCGGACCAGGTCGCGGATCGCCTCGGCGGCCTCGTTGAAGCCCTGGGGTTTGACTGCCAGGACGATGCGCCGGCACTCGGCCGTCACCCGGCGGTTGTCTCCGGTGGCGGGGACGCCGAACTGCCGCTGGAAGAACTCGCGGCGTGCGGGCAGGGGGTCGGCCACGATCAGTTGCTCGGGAGGATAGAGCTTCGTGCCGACGACGGCGGCGACGATACCTTCGGCCATGTTTCCCGCGCCGAGGAAACCTAACTCGAACTGGTGGGCCATGGGTCGCACCTCTCGAACGGGCTCGGGAGATCGTGTTTCGGGCGTCGACATTCTAATCGCCGAGGGGGGACTCCTCAATCGGCTTGTGGCACCCGGGCGGTCTCACTCTGTCGGACGGCGGGCTCGGGCGTTTCCTCCTCGTCCACCGCGGGTTTGGGTGGGGTCCGAGGGGTGTCCGGTTGCGTGGGTGGGTTTCGCGGTCGGTTGACGTGCTTGTCTGTCGGCCGGTGCGGCGGGGAGAGGAGTGGTGGTGTTGCGACGGTGGTTGAGCATCAGTACGCTAGCCGCGCGGCTCGGATCTGCGGCAGGTGTTGTCGCGTGTTTTTCAGCTGGCTGTCCGGACTGGTTGCCGGGCGGCGTGGCCCCGTAGTCGAGGGGAGGCTGGTGCATGGGGCGGCTATTCGTGGGTGTCGAGATCGGAGGTACGAAGACCCAGGTTGCGCTGGGCAACGACCAGGGTGAGATTCTCCATCTGGTGCAAGAGGAGGTTGTCCTTGCGGAAGGCGCGGCGGGCATTCTGCGGTGGGTCGGCGGGCAGATCGATGGCCTGATCGAACGAGCGCAGGGTTTTGGTGGGCGGGTGGCGGGGATATGCGTCGGTTTTGGCGGGTTCATTGAGTCTTCGACCGGGCGCATTCTGACCAGCGTGCAGGTTCAGGGCTGGAAGGACATGATGCTCAAGCAGTGGTTTGAGGATCGGTCTGGATTGCCCACCATTATCCTCAACGACACGGTAGCCGGCGGGTACGGCGAGTATCATCTGGGCAGCGGCCGTGGGGTGCGGCAGTTCTTTTACACTAATATTGGCAGCGGGATTGGGGGGGTGTTCGTGTTCAACGGGCAGTGTTTTGACGGGCAGGGTTACGGCGGGGCCTACTTTGGGCACACTTACCTTCCGGACTGGACGGCCGGCGTTCCGGGCGTTCCGCGGAAGGTTGAGGATTTGTGCAGCGGCTGGGCGATCGAGCGGCGGCTGCGCAGCCCCGGCTATGTGCCCGGGGAATCGGCACTGATGGTGTCTTGCGGCGAGGACGTCAGCCGGATCACCTGCCAGGCGCTCGGGGCTGCGGCGACGGCCGGTGACGCTTTTGCCCTGGCGGAGATCGATCGCATCGCTCACTCGTTCTCGATCGGCCTGGCCAACGTACTGACGCTCATCAGTGCCGAGCGGGTCAGTATCGGCGGTGGTGTGGGCAAGCTGGGCGAGATTCTGCTCGGGCCCATCCGCCGCTACACGGACGAATACGTGCTCATCACGAACAAGGGCCGCTACGACATCGTATCCTGCGTGTTCGGTGATGCGGCCGTGCTGGTTGGTGCGGTCCTATATGCGGCGTACCAGCTGGCGTCGGGCAGTTCGTCGCGGTCTTGAGAGCCGGACGAGTTGCGTGCTGGTCGGTCGTACCGTTGTTGTGGGGTCAGCGTTCATGGGCTGCGGGGGGCGACTCGCGTCTGCCCGTCTCGTTCCACACCTTGAGCCAGTCCTCGTACAACGGGCGCATCATCGGCACCGGCCAGTTGAGTTCGGCGGCCGGACCCCAGTAGAAGCTGATCCAGCCGGACGCTCGCGGCCTGGTTGCGGTCAGCATTGTGTCGAGGGTCTGCTGGAATGTGATTCCCTGGGGTACCACCATAGGGTAGAACTCCTCGATCACTACCGGTTTGCGGTCGGGCACCTCGGCGATGCGCCGCCGCCATCGATCGCGGTTGAGGGCCAAGAAGTCCTGGCCGGCGGGTACGCGCTCGGGGTACAAATGGAAGGAGTGGAAGTCGACCGTGCGGGCGAAGGCTGGCGGGTTGAGTGCCCCGACGGTAATGAGATGTCCGGGGTCCTCGGCCCGGATCGCGTTCGCGAGCCGGTCCGCCCAGGTTGCCATCAGCTCCGCGTGCAGGCCGAAGTACTCGCCGTAGCGTGGGTCCTTCGGATCCTGTTTGGGGATAGCGATGGCCGTCCATGATTCTCCCGGCCGGGGGTAATCCGGCCAATGGCGGCGGAGGGCGGCCTGGTTGGCGAACCGTTTGTGGATGTACTGTGTCCACTGCATGCCCATCTGCCGGCAGAGGTAGTGCACATAGCAGAACTTCTGTCCGCCGGACATGTCGAAGCAGCCGATGACCCACAACTGGGTGTCGTTCCAGGGGACAGCCGGCTCGTTCTGCAGGTCGTAGGCGAAGATGGTCGGCTCGCCGCGGCACTGCCGAGCGACGGTTCGCCAGAAGGTGATCTGGGTGATCTTCATGGTGGCGTCGTCGGCCTTCTGGAGCCAGGCGGGCGCCGTGTCTGGGCGCAGATTGGCCAGCCCGACGAGGATCAGCCGCATGCCGCCGCGCCGGGTGGCGTCGAGCAGCAGACTCAGTTTTCGCAGACCCTCGGGGCTGGGCTGTTCGGGGCCGTCCAGGATGTCCGCGGTGGCCACGAACACGCGGGCCACGTTGCCGCCCATTGCCCGCATGGTTGCCAGATCACGGGCGACCTTTTGCGGCTGTTCGCGGAGGACGTCCTCGAGCAAGAGATCACGCCCGTTGACGACGGTCCGGTCGTAGTTGTATCCCCAGGGGACGAACGGTCGGCTCGCTGATTGCCGGTTGTCCTGGCCCGCGTGAGCCAGCAGGAATCGGCCTTCCTTGATGATCACGTCATCTTGGTCGGGGTGGTCATGGCCGGCCTGGAGGGTGGTGGTGGAGCAGCCACAGAGGGCCCAGAGACCGATGATCAGCCATGGCGTGCCTGTGGGCGTCGAGGGGGGGGAGTGGGGCGGGGTCATTGTGGTTTGTTCTCTGGGGCGGCCGGTGTGGTGCCGGTGTTCGTCCGCTGCCGGATTTGGTCGAGCATTCCCGAGGGGGTCAGGATGACGACTGCCCGGCGGGGCATAGCTCCCTGGTGGACGAGCCTTTGGCCGTCGTACAGGTACACGTTCGGCCTGTCCTCGTCGCGATAGAACTCGCCGGCCACGAGTATCCCGGTTCGGAGGCGGGCATAGGCCCGGGTGATACGCACATACAGATCCGGGACCGCGTGTCCGCGAGGGTCTTCCCAAGTATAGCTGGGTTCGATGGCGGTTTCTTCCTCGAAGTTGTTGTAGTCGGCGACGGTCACGAAGCGAGGCCGGGCTTTGAGCACTCGCAGCCACATACGAACATAGAGTTGGCCGCCCTCGCGCGGTTCCTCGAGTGGGTCCTTGCCTTGCCGGGCCACGAATCCGGGGAACCGATGGCCCGGCCAGATGCTCATGCACTCCTCGAGAACGGGTGCCGGCTCGTAGGAGCCCCAGCCCCAGGTCTGCCGTTGTTTCATGGTCGCGTGGTTGTCTCCGTTGTATGCCCATCGCACGGTGAATCGCGGGTCGTCCCAGTCGCCGGGCCCGTAGTTCTTGTCCGTATCGACCAGCAGGAGCGGTTTGCCATCGAGCTGGAAGTAGGACGGTCGCCTGGCCCAATGGCTGGCGTAGAAATCGGCCGCCCGCTGCTGACCGGTGCGGCCCTCGGCGCGCATCTCCCCGCCGCTGCCGATGCACATCGGGATCCGCTCGACTGGCGGTCTGGCGTCCATGAAGTCGAACCATGCCCGGATGTTGTCGTTGATTTGTCCGCCGTCGTTGCCGATGCAGTTGGTGTCGTCCAGGACCAGGAAGTCGACGCCCATATCGCGCAACTGGGCGTAGTGATCCGCGATCACCTTCGGGTCGCCGGCCGTGTACCAGCCGCGGGTGGGGAAGACGTGGCAATTGGCCCAATGGTGGTAGCGGTCGTCCTGGGTCCACCACACGGTGTACCACATACCGATGGCCGGCGTGATCTTCGTTTCTCCTGGAGATTGCGCGAGCGTCGGCTCGGTGCGGAGCGCCGTGGCTGCCAGGCAAATCAACCAGAGGGTCGAGCTCAAGCGAGGGGGGACAAGACGCACGATCGTGACTCCGTTCTTCGCTGGCCGCCAGGAGTGAGGGCGCCCGATTCCTACTCCCGGCGCTCGGGCGTATCCGACTCCTCGGGGGCCGAGGTCGGGGGTCGTATGGCCGGCTGCTTGGCGACCCAGTCCTTGAATCTGCGGATGGCCGCGCGGTTGCTTGATGGTCTCGCGGCCGGGACGTAGCCGAATCCGTCGCCGGAGAGTCGCCTCAGCGTTTCGAAGACCCTGCGGCGGTCCCAGTCGACATTGCTCTCCAGGAAATCGATGAGGGCTTCGAGTGATTCCCTGGTACCGATGCGTGACCATCGCAGGGCGGCCAGCACCCGCACGTAGTCGTCCTCGTCGGTCAGCAGCCGGCGGTACTCTTCATGTACGGCGGGTTTGTCGCCGAACTTGTACAGCATCTGGGCGGCCATGACCCGCACCGCCCGCGAGGAGTCGTTCCAGATTCCCTTGAGCAGTTTGAGGGCTTCCTCGTTGCGGCTCTTGGCCAATTCTGCCACGACGAGGGCTCGTTGTTCTCCCTCGGCATCGTCAAGCAGTTGCCGAGCGGCAGCCAGGATGGCGGCCTTGACCGACTCGTCCTTTTCCGATTTGAGCATGTCCATGAGGGGGATCATGAGGGTGCCGTCGCGGGTCTGGCCGAGAGCATCGAGTGCCATCTTTCGAATCCTTGCAGAGGGATCGAAGGTGGCCTCGAGCAGGAACGCGACGCGGAGCGGCTGCCGGCCGCGGAACCACTCCTGCACTGCCGCGAGGCGTTCCTCCTCTTCGGTCTTGCGGAGGGCCTCGCAGGCGGAGACGAAGAACGCGGTCTCATCGGTGCGGCCGACCGAGGCGTGCCAGACGGCTGTGCGGCTGATAGCCATGGTCGGCAGGGGTGTCGTGGTGGTGACGAAGACGATGCGCCAGGCGGGGTCGGGTGGTTCATCGAGGGGCACGCCGTCGTCGCGTACGGTCAGGTACTTGGGTTCCTGGCGGGCGAAGTAGTCCTGGCGGGGGTAGTTCAGCCGGTTGGTGGGGTCGACCGGGACCCAGCCGATGCCCTCGGCGTAGAATTCTGCCCAAGCGTGGGTTCGCCAATCGGTTGAAGGCTGCTCGTCCTGGCGGTTGACGTAGGCGGTCGTCAGCCGGGCGGGGATATCCACGGAGCGGCAGAGGGCGATGAAGGCGAAAGCCAGTTCGGTGCACGAGCCGGGCACGCCGGCCAGAACGGCGTCCGCCGGATCGTCCTTCAGGTCGATGTCGTAGTGGCAATGTCCGGCCATCCATTCATAGAACAGCCGGGCGCGGTCGACGTCGCGGGTTTTGCTGGCGGCGATCTTCTCCGCCAGGGGTTTGACCTTCGGCAAGCGCAAGGGCAGATCGTCGGCTACCAGGGCGGCGCGTACCAGGTCGTCGAGTGGCTCAATGCCGGCGGGCTTGCGGACCAGCGGGACGTTGGCGGGCTTCAGCCGGGCCCACGCGGCGAGGCGTACGGAGCGACATTGACCGGGAGGGATGGTTCCCAGGGGGACGACCACCACCTCTTGTCCCTCGGAGTCGGTCTGGGTATGGGCGGGTGCGGGGTCGATTTGCCAGTTCAGGACCTCCTGATACAGGTTTGAAGCAGGCAGGATGCAGTGGGCGGTCACGCTCTCCATCGGTGCGGAGCCCAGGTTGGCCACGCGGTGACTGACGAGGACCACCCGCGTACTGATCTGGGCGGAGACCGGTGCGACGAGGACGGCCAGGCATGGCAGCGATGCCAGAGTGAAGCGACTCATGGGCAGCGATCCTCCAGGCTGCAGGGACAGAGTGCGCGGCCCCGGCATTGTAGCAGGGAAGCAAGGAAAGCAGAAATGGTCGAGGCCGAGGGGGCGGGCATCATCGGCGAGCATCGCGGGTGATCCGGTGATTCGCGGTTTCGGGCTTCCCGACCTGGTCGATCGGTGCCGTTCTTCGATTTCCATGATCGCCCCAAGCTTTTGCCCGAGTTCCTGAACGCCATCCGAACGGACGATGGAGCCGCGATCTTGTCGCCCCGCGGCGTCGGGGCTAACATGCGGCTCATCGGAGCTGGTGCAGGGTGGCTCGGACCCTGCATTGCTGGCTGAACGGCCGGTGGGATTCCCGGGCTCCTCCGGATCTTGCTCGCAGTTACATGGCGATGCCCGACACAACCGCTGTTTCTGCTGCCGCTCGCCCCGGTCTTGGCCGCCGCCGGGACGTGGACATGGCCCGGGCCGTGGCCCAATTTGCCGTAGTCGTGTTCCACGTTCCCCAGTACTTTCATCGGTATCACGTGGATACGATGAACGCCAGCTTCGTTGACTGGGTGATGAGTGCGTGCTCATCGATGCACATTCCGACGTTCATGCTGATGGCCGGGTTCGCCGCGGGTATGAGCCGCGAGACGGTCGTTGACCTGGCCAGTTACATCCGATTTGCAGGCAGGAAGTTCTGTCGGTTGATGCTGCCCTTTCTCTCGGTTTCGCTTCTGACCCTTGTGATCAAGACGACGCTGTTGGGTGGGACCGCGGGCCGACTCACCTTCTGGCAGGGCTGCATGGCCACGGTGGACTCGGTCCTGGTTCCGCGCAGCGGAATCGCCGGGCATTTGTGGTTTCTCCATTGTCTGATGCTCATTTTCCTGATCTGGCCGCTGCTCCAGCGATCGATTCCTTCCCGCCGAACCAGCATGCTACTCGTGGTGCTGGCTGCCGCATCCCTGATTCCGATTCGCTGGCCGGTGGACGGTGAAGGCTGGTCGTGGTTTGGCCTGGCGGACGTGGTGACTTACCTGCCGATTTTCGCTCTGGGGTTCTGGTATCGCCGCGACGCCGCCGATGGATGGCGCCCGCGAGTCGGACACCTGGCTGCCGCGGCCGCCGTGTTCATTGCGGTGTTGTGCATTCTGGTCACACGACCGTGGCCCAGCCTGGACGGCGGGATGCCCAAGCGCGTGCTGACCCTTGTTGCTTTCACCTCGGGGGCATTGATGGTCTTCTGGGGGTGCGGCTTGCTTGACCGGCATGCGGAGCGTCCTGCGGCGGTATTGGCTCGAATCGGTTTTTACTCATACGACATCTACCTACTGCACGTCATCATGGTTGGCCACCCCTTGTCGCTGCTGGTCGGGCGGCTCCGGCCGGGCGTCCCGAGCGTGTATTTCTGGTTCGCAGCGGTCGTGCTGGCCACGATGCTGATACCCATGGTGATCGGGCGGATGATCCGCCGTTTTCCGCGGTTGGCTTTCATCGTGCTGGGCTTACCCGGCCGCGAAGCCGTGGGTCTGCCAGGCAAGGAGGGCGTGGGCGAGCTGGGTGGTCGTCCGGAGCCGGATTCCGTCTTGTCCCTGCCCGGGGGGGCGTTCGATTGGCAGAGTGTCTTGGGGAGGGCGGTCAGATCGAACTGGCTTTCCACCGGTTTCGCCTGGCGACGGCGCCGAGTTCGTCAAGTGGACCGTCGCGGGTCGACCTGAGTCAAAGCACTTCTTGCTTCTTGCCGAAGGCGAGTGGGCTTTTCGTCGCTGGATGGGCCTGTCTGGCGAGCTTGTCTCGCCTTGGGTGAGGATAGTCCATGCTGCTTGCCGGATTCAGCGGTCGCGCAGAGCCAGGAAGAGCGCGGAGCGGCCGGCCTCGGCGCCGTCGCGGCGGTGGCTCCAGAAGTGGTGGTCGCAGATCGAGCAGAGGCTGGCGATCTCGATGTTGTCCGGGTGCACGCCGGATGCGGTCAACTGGGCGTGGTTGGCGGACCAGAGATCGAACAGGAAGCGGTCGTTGCGCGGGGTGAAGAACGTGTTGGCGTGATCGAGCTTACCTTGGGCGATGCGGCGGACGTCGTGGCCCACCTCGTAGCAGCATGGGCCGGCGGACGGGCTGATGGCGGCCAGGAGTCGGGCGGGGTCGCAGTTGAAGAGCCGGGTCATCTGGGCAACGAGGTTGGCTGTGGCGTGCGCGACGGTGCCCTGCCAGCTGGCGTGGACTGCTCCGACCGCGTGGCGCCGGGGATCATAGACGCAGACGAGCGGGCAGTCGGCGGAGAGGAGGATTAACGGGACGCCCGGCTTGTCGCAGAGCAAGCCATCCACGTAGCGAACGGCCGTGCCCCGTCCATCGCGGCCCCGGCCGATGTCGGTGTTTTCGACGGCGACGACCTCGCCGCCGTGGACCTGTTCGGGCGAGGTGAGCCGGTCGTATTCCAGGCCGAGGATTTTGCAGACCCTCTGTCGCGCGTCGAGGGCGGCTTCGCGGTGGTTGCCGCGGTGGGGGGCGTAGTTTTGCGGTTTGGTGGTTATGGCGTGGGCGAGGCCGGTCTCGCGGGCGAGGCGGGGAAAGTGCAGCAGGGTGAGATCGCCGTGGGTTGTCTGAAGCATGGGCTATGACCCGATTTTGAGGAGGATCTTGATGGAGCGGGGATCGGCGGCCATCTCGAAGGCCTCGGCGCCGCGGTCGAGGGGCAGTTGCCGGGTGATCATGGAATCGACGTCGATTTCGCCGCGGGCGAGGGTAGCGATGGCGTCCGGGAAGGGGCCGCAGCGGCTGCCGAGGACGGTCAGTTCCTGGACGACGACGGGGGTGAGGTTGATCGGCGACTGCTGAGCGTAGGTGCTCTTGAGGACGATTGTGCCGCGCGGACGGAGCATGGCCAGGGCCAGGTCCAGGCCGGCGGGTGAGCCGCTGCATTCGACGATCACGTCACGGTCGGCACGAGGGGAGAGTTCGCGGACCGAGGTTCCGCGGATGCCCCGTTTTTCGCAGAAGTTCAGGGTGAGTTCGTTCCGCCCGACGATCTCGAGGTCGCAGCCAGTGGTCTTGAGCACCTGAGCGACGAGCAGGCCGAGCCGGCCGGAGCCGATCACCGCGACTCGCATTCGTTTCTCGATCCGGGACTGCTTGATGACCTGGAGGGCGGCCGCCAGCGGCTCGACGAAGACGGCCTGGGCGTCGCTGACTGAGGCTGGCACCTCGTGGAGATTACGTTCTGGAACCACGACCTGCTCGGCGAAGACGCCGTCGTGCCGATCGATGCCCAGTACGGTCCGGCGGCGGCAGTGATTGGCCAGGCCGCGCTGGCACATGTCGCACTTGCCGCAGATGCAGTTGATCTCGGCCACGACCCGCTTGCCGCGCCAGGCGCGGGAGCCCTTGATCACGGTGCCGACGAATTCGTGCCCGGGCACGCCGGTGAAGCCCATGTAGCCCTTGGCCAGTTCCAGGTCGGTGGCGCAGATGCCGGCCAGCCTGACGGCAACGAGGGCCTCGCCGTCGACCGGTTTGGGATCCGGATAGGCGGCTTCGTATCGAAGTGTGTCCTTGAGACAGAGGGCTCTCACGCGAGCGGGCCTCCTACTCTGTTCCCCCACCCTGGAGGCGTTCGGTATCAGTATCGACTCCGGGCGTTGATCGGTCAATCGCCCAGGATGCTGGATTAACCCCATTCCGGCGAGTATTCTGGCCGGACCATGAGTGAGTCATCGAATCGCATCGATCAGGCCTTCGCTCGGCTGGCAGCGGTCGGGAGGAAGGGCTTGTTACCCTACGTGACCGCCGGCCTGCCGGACCTCCACACCACTGAGCGGGTGCTCGAAGCTCTGGCGGATACGGGTGTTACAGCTGTCGAGCTCGGGTTTCCTTATTCCGACTCGATCGCGGACGGGCCGATCATCCAGTCGTCGTTCACCCGGGTTCTGGACACGGGCATCCGTGTGAAGGACATCCTGGAGATGGTCAAGCAGTTCCGGCGGCGTCGGGAGCTGCCGTTGCTGGCCATGTTGAGTTACTCGATCGTCTATCGGATTGGGCTGCAGCCGTTCCTGCGGATGGCGGCGGACGGTGGGATCGACGGCCTGATTGTGCCCGATCTGTCGCTGGAGGAGGCCCCGCAAGTGGCGGCCCGGATTGCCGAGGCTGGGCTGCGACTGTCCATGCTGGTTTCGCCGGCCTCGTCGCCGGACCGGAGGGAGCGGCTGGCCGAGCTATCGACGGGTTTTGTCTACTACATGTCGGTGACGGGCATCACCGGCGAGCGGGACCAGCTGCCGCCGGAGCTGGTTGCCAACGTCCGCGAGTTGAGGAAGTCCTCGGGCCGCCCGGTGGTTGTTGGCTTCGGCATCAGCAAGGCCGAGCAGGTCAGGCTGGTGTGCAGTGAGGCGGACGGTGCGATCATCGGCAGTGCTCTCGTGCGGCGGATGATGGAGGCTCAGGACTCGGGTGCGGGAACGGAGGGCATTGTCCAGACGGCCGCGATGGCGGTGAGGGAGTGGATGAGCGGATTGCCTGAGCCAAAGTGATGAGTCATGCGTACCGGCCGATGAGTAGGCGTGGTGCTGGACTGAGAGCATGGGGTGCAGAGTCAGGAGGCTACCTGCCGTCCGAGGCGATTTGCCCGGTCGGTGCTCAGTCCTTTTGCACGCGGGCCGATTTGGTGACTTCTCGTCCGCGGCGTGCGCGCCGTCCCGTCAGCCTCGTCGGGTGTGGTTTGGCTCCTTCACCGGCGCCGGGTTATCATCTTTCCGCGCCGGGCGGGGAGATCGGGCGCGACCACGACCGGTCTTGACGAAGATGGTTGTCACAGGGCGTGTTGAGCAGTCATGCGGATCAACTACGTCGTCCAAGGCGCTCTCTGGTTGACGCTGTACCTCATCTTGGCACTGGCCCCTCTGCTGATCGTCCTCGTCGGCGCTGCACAACCGAAGCGTGAGTTCATTCGAGAAGCCTCAGTTGCCCTTGGCTTTGTCGGGCTTGCCATGATGGGTTTGCAGTTTATCCTGACGGCCCGGTTCAAGTGGCTCAAAGCGCCGTACGGCAGCGATATCGTCTACAGCTTTCACCGTCAGATTTCCCTCATCGCCTTCGGCTTCATTCTCGCCCATCCCCTCCTGTTGACCCTGGTTGATCTTCCGGCGGTCCTCATCCGGTTCGACTTCATCAACCATCCTTTCTACCCGCGTTTTGGCTTCTACGCGGCCCTCGCAGTGACGATTCTGGTTGGAGCCTCGCTCTTTCGTCGGCCCCTGAGGATCGGCTACGACGGTTGGCGCCGGCTGCACGGCGTGCTTGCCTCGCTGGCCATTCTGTGCGGTGTTGTGCACGTCTTCGAGATCAACCACTACCTGCAGACTCCCTGGAAGCGCTTCTTTTGGCTGGGTTACACGCTGATGTGGCTATCGCTCACCTTGTGGGTGCGGCTGATCAAGCCATGGTTGGAGCTTGGCACGCCGTATGTTGTTGAGGGGCTGCGACCGGAACGCGGTGACGCCCACACTCTTGCGGTCGCTCCGCTCGGCCACCCGGGAATCCGGTTTCAGCCGGGGCAATTCGCCTGGGTTACCGTCGGGGACTCGCCGTTTTCGGACCGGGAGCACCCGTTCTCGTTTTCCGGGAGTGCCGAGCGTGCTCCCGGGCGTCTGGAGTTCACCATCAAGGCCCTGGGTGATTTCACCCGGCGCATCCGCGAGGTGCAGGTGGGGCAGCGGGTGTACGTTGACGGCCCCTTCGGCGTGTTAAGCGCCGACCGCCACGTGCGAGCCTACGGATTTGTATTCATCGCGGGCGGTATTGGCATCACGCCGATGATGAGCCACTTGCGGACGCTGGCCGATCGAGGTGATCGTCGGCCACTGGTGCTGATCTACGGCGGGCAGGACTACGATGGGTTGACATTTCGTGAGGAGATCGATGTGCTGGCGGCGAGGCTGAGGCTCAAGGTGGTTTACGTGCTTGCCAACCCGCCGGTCGGCTGGACGGGCGAGAAGGGTCTCCTGAGCCAGGAGCTTCTAGGCCGCCACATGCCGCGGGACGGGCGATACGAATACCTGATTTGCGGGCCGCCGACGATGATGGATGCGGTCGAGCGATCTCTCCGTCGGCTTGGCATTCCGATCGGGGACTACCATTCGGAGCGGTTTGACCTGGCGTAGTCGGAGGATGACGGAGGGTCCAGCGTGCGTCGGAGACTTTCTCTTCTGGCGGCGGCCCTGATGGGCGTTATTCTTCTGGCGGTGTCCGTGGTTTTTGCCGCATTGCGCAGCCAGTGAGACCACTGCGCCGACCAGCCAATCTGCCCGGCGGCGGAACGCGGGTGACGCGGAGGTGGATGGGCAAGCCGTGTTCACATCGTGTGGCTTTCGAGCTTCTCGGTCAGGAAGTCGACGACCCGGCTCTTGTTGATGCGGTTTTGGCTTCCGGTATCGCGGTGGCGGACGGTCACGGTGTTGTCTTCCTTGGTCTGGCCGTCGATGGTGAAGCAGTAGGGTGTGCCGGCCTCGTCCATGCGGGCGTAGCGCTTGCCGATGGACTGTTTGGCGTCGTACTGGGCTGGCCAGCGTTTGCGGACCTCGCGATAGATCGGCTCGGCGATTTCGGGCAAGCCGTCCTTGGCGACGAGGGGGAACACGGCCGCCTTGATCGGGGCCAGGCGGGGGTGGAACTTCATCAGTTCCGGACTGGGTCGTGATTCGTCTACCGTGTATGCCTCGCAGATGAACGCCAGGGTGCCGCGGTCGGCGCCCGCGGACGGTTCGATCACGTGGGGGACGAACCGCTCCTTGCGTTCGTCGTCGAAGTAGCTCAGGTCCTTGCCGCTGCCCTTCCACTTGGGTTTGCCGTCCGGGCCGGTGTCGACGACGAGCTTACCGTCCTTATTGACCAGCTTGCCTTCCATATGGCTGCGGAGGTCGAAATCGCCGCGATGGGCTACGCCCTCCAGCTCGCCGAAGTCTCCGGCGGCGAGGAACGGGAAGGCGTATTCGATATCACTGGTGCCGCAGCTGTAATGGCTCAGCTCGTCCTTATCGTGTTCGCGGAGGCGGAGCTTGCTGCTGGCCAGGCCGAGGCTGGTGTACCAGTTGAAGCGTGTGTCCCGCCAGTACTCGTACCACTTGTTGGACTCGCTCGGATGGCAGAAGAACTCGATTTCCATCTGCTCGAATTCGCGTGAGCGGAAAGTGAAGTTTCGGGGTGTGATCTCGTTTCGGAAGCTCTTGCCGATCTGGGCGATGCCGAAGGGGACCTTGATGCGGGTGGTATCGCAGACGTTCTTGAAATTGGCGAAGATGCCCTGGGCGGTTTCGGGGCGGAGGAAGGCTTTGGAGTCGTCGTTGATCAGGGCTCCGACGTAGGTCATGAACATGAGGTTGAATTCACGGGCCTCGGTCAGCGTCTGGGCGCACTCTGGGCAACGGCGGGGGGTGTCCGGGCTGATCTTGGAGAGGGGCTGGATTGTCGCGGTGTACTCGCCCCTGGCGGTCTTGACCCGGGCCTCGCAGCCGGTGACCACGACCTCGGCCTTCTTGAACTCGGCGGTGTTGGTTTGTTTGGCCCAGGCGGCGATGGACTGGGGCAGGGCTTCGGCCGCGCCGGCGACACCGTCTGCCTCGACGCCGAGCACGGCGCCTGGCCCGGCTCCGCCAGCCAGGGTGGCGATGAACACCTTGTCGGCCCGGAACCGTCGCTTGCAGTCGGTGCAGTCCACCATCATGTCGCTGAACAGGTCATGGTGTCCGCTGACCTTCCACACCTGGGGGTGCATGATGATCGCGCAGTCGAGGCCGACCATGTCGTCGCGGGAGTGGACCATGTCGTGCCACCAGGCATCCTTGATGTTGCGTTTGAGTTCGACGCCGAGGGGGCCGTAGTCCCAGAAGCCGTTGATGCCGCCGTAGATTTCGCTGCTTTGGAAGATGAAGCCGCGGCGTTTGCAGAGGGCGACGATTCGATCCATCACGTTGCCGGTGGGTGCTGCCATGATAAGCCATCCTTTAAAAAACATGTTCACTTAGGGCTAGGCGTCAGGTGTGGGACCGGCGTTTTGCCGGTCGAGTGACAGGTTGGAAGCCTGTTCCACACTCCGGAGTGGGATAGGCGCTCGCGACGCCACGGAGGAGCCTGCCCCAAGCCGGCCGGTATCGGGCGGGACGGTCCTGGTCGCGATATCGACAATCTGCTGTGGCGTATCCACCAGGTAGACGTGCTGGCCGTGTCCGGGCCGCTGGGCGATAATTCGTTTGATCATCGGCCGCCAGAAATCGCCGACCACGAAGATCGGCCGGGGCGGGATCAGCTGCTTGCAGACGAACTCCCAGACCAAGCTGAGCTCGGTCATGGTGCCGGTGCCGCCCTCGAGGATCACGTAGCCGTCGGACATGATCATCATGTCCTTGATGCGGAGCATGACGTCGGTATGGTGGATCTCGCGGTCGATCCAGGGGTTGGCGGCCAGGGTTCGGCCCCGGGCGGTATCGAAGGCTGAGCAGGTGACGCCGATGGTTTTCCCGCCGGCGTCTTTGGCTCCCTTGGCGCTGGCCTCCATGGTGCCGTCGTATCCCCCGTTGGCGACGGTGTAACCGGCCGTGGCCAGGGCATGGCCGATGTCATAGGCCAACTGGTACAGGAGGGAGCCCGGTTTGGGCGAGTAGCTGCCGAAGACGCAGATCACTGGGTGGCCGTTGGGTATTCCGCTCACGCTGGGCACCTCCGAATCCGGTGAACTGTACCCGATTGTGGGGGAGGACAAAAGGGCCGGTCCGGCCTCATGGTGGCGTGGTCCAACGACCGATAATTGCACATTGGCGCAGGCTACGCGAGACAAGCGGCGATCGCGAGGCTAGAATGCCACCTGATCCGGACGGATCGGTCCGTGGCGCGGCCGGTCGGCGGGCGGGCAATCCACACCCCACGAGTCACGGCTTTCGGCGACGAGCCAACCGGCACATACGAGTGTGGGTGCGATGGGTGGTTTGGGGCGGCTCCTTGGTCAGGGAGGACACAACGTGTCTTGGTCACGTCTTGGCTGGTACATGGTCCTGAGCGGTCTGGCGCTATCATCGACGGGATGTCCACCGAGGCAGACCCAGCCGATCCTGGAGGACAAGAAGGACTATGGTGCCTCCCTGCCGCCTGGTGAGCTAGCCCTGGTCAAGATTGGCCCCGAGCAGTATCCCGACTTTGGCGCCGGCTACGAACACCGGAAGGGGCTTGAAGAAGCGGCGATGCACAGTCTGGAGTTCCTGAGCCGGCCGTCGTCGCGGAGGTCTTTTCCCTACGGTGATATCACCCATGAGCGGGCGGTGGCGAGCGTGGAGGCGTTTGTGCAGACGCTACGCACGGCGCGTTCGGGCGAGGAGCTGGATTCGCTGATCCGGCAGCGGTTTGAGGTGTACATGTCGCGCGGGTGCGACGAGAAGGGAACGGTGTTGTTCACCGGCTACTACCGGCCGACCTTTGATGCGCGGCTGAGGCCGGAGGGCGAGTTCCGGTACCCGCTTTACCGGCAGCCGCCGGACCTGGAGCACAACGAGGTGACGCAGCGTTACCAGCGTAAAGGCGGCGGCCCGTACCTGAGTCGAATCGAGATTGAGAAGGGTGGTCTGGCGGGCCAGGGGCTGGAGTTGTGTTATCTGAAGGACCGATTCGAGACCTACATTGTGACGGTGCAGGGTTCTGGCCGGCTGCGTATGGCGGACGGGGCGCTGCTGGATATTGGCTACCATGGCGACAACGGTTACGACTACACCTCGATCGGGCAGGACCTGGTCAAGCGTGGGCTGATCACGCCGGAGCAGTTGTCGCTTCAGGGGCTGATTCAGTTTTTCAGGCAGCATCCGGACCAGTTGGACGAGGCCATGTCGCTGAACAAGCGGTACGTCTTTTTCACCCCGCGGCCGGGCGGGCCGTTCGGCAGCTTGAACGTGCCGGTGACGCCCTTCCGTTCGATTGCGACCGACAAACAGGTGTTTCCGCGGGCGTGCCCGGCCTTCCTGGTCACGCAGTTGCCGGCCCGTACGCAGAGCGGGGTCATCTGCAACCACAGCTACAGTGGCTTTGCCATGGATCAGGACACCGGCGGAGCGATTCGGGCAGCCGGGCGATGTGATGTTTTCCTGGGCACTGGCCCGGAGATTGGCGAGCTGGCGGGGCGGACGCTGGCGGAGGGTAAGCTCTACTACATCTTCGTCAAGCAGCATGGCGGCCTGGGGGAGTCATCCGCAGGCGCGTCTGCCGGGCCTGGCCGGTCGTCTGGAAACGAGACAGAGCTTCCGCCGAGCTCGGATACGCACTGACGGGGGCGGTCGCGGGCCGCCGGGCAGCCGCTTCGGGGGATGGATCCGTAGACTGGGCTTTGTGGCTTCCGGCCTTTGCCGAGAGAACGTGGTCCCGGTTACAATAAACCGGCTATGTTCACCGGAATCAGCGCGGAGACCATTCGGCTCGGCATCAAGAACATCCTGCTGCACAAGCTGCGTTCGTTCCTGACGACGCTGGGCATCATCTGTGGGGTGGGGGCGGTCATCTGCATGCTCTCGATCAGCGAGGGGGCCTCGGAGGCGGAGATGAACCTGATCCGCCTGCTGGGTACTCACAACGTGATCGCCAAGTCGGTCAAGCCCCAGGCCGGCGGTGATGTCTCCGAAGGGCGGTCCCGCCTCCTGGAATACGGTTTGACGGAAGAGGACCTCGGGTTGATGTACGCGACGATCCCGCACATCGAGCGGATCGTCCCGCTCCGAGAGGTGGCCTTTGAGGTGTGCCGCGGTCCCAGTCGTTACCCGGTGACCGTCGTGGGTGCCGATCCGGCCTTCTTTGAGACGGTTCGGATCGGAATCAGCCAGGGGCGGACCATTGAGTCGTTGGACAGCACGCAGCTGGCCAAAGTCTGCGTCATCGGTGCCGAGGTCCGCAGCCGGTTGTTTGCCTATGAGGATCCCATTGGCCGATCGATCATCGTCAACAGCTTCACTGCGGGCACCATCCCCTACGAGGTCATTGGAGTACTGGATCGCGTGGAGACGGCAGGCCTGCCGGCCAGGGGTATCGGGGAGCGCAATCTGAACAGCGAGGTTTTCATCCCGCTGGCGACGGCCGATTCTCGCTATGGGGACATCAAGGTGCAGCGGAGTAGCGGCACCAGCGAGTATGCCAAGTGCGCCTATAGCGATTTCTACATTGAGGTCGATGCTCTCGAGCACGTGCGGGAAGTGTCCGAAATGGTTCACCGGGCGATCAGCTTCCGGCACACGAAGCAGGATTACACGATCAACGTGCCGCTGGAGCGGCTCCGCATCGCCGAGGCGGAGAAGCGTCGACGGCAGATCACGCTGGGTACCATTGCGGGCATTTCGCTGCTGGTCGGCGGTATTGGGATCATGAACATCATGCTGGCCACTGTTACCGAGCGGACCCGGGAGATCGGCATCCGCCGGGCGCTCGGAGCCAAGCGGCGGCACATCATCCTTCAGTTCCTGATTGAAGCCATTGTGCTCACGACCGTCGGCGGCATTCTGGGCATCGTGAGCGGGGCGACCGGAGCTCATGTCATCACATCCTGGGTCCACTGGCCGACGGTTATCCACCAGTGGGTGATCCTGGTCAGTTTTGGCCTGGCGGTGGCGGTGGGGCTTTTCTTCGGCATCTATCCGGCGGCGGCGGCCGCGCGACTGGATCCGATCGAAGCTCTGCGTCACGAGTAGGTGGGGCGCTGAGAGAGCCCGGGTCTCGAATCCTCCACGATAGCGAGACGAGGCGACTGGGGTTGGCTGGTCGGCGAGGCAAAGTCAAGGATGGCTTGCCGCCCGGGCGGCGTGTTGGCGTCCGGGGGATAGGGCGAAAACCCCATGTTATGTGATTCGCAGATCCTCAGTCGCTGTAACGTTCAATTGCGCAAGACGTTACGGGACTGTTGTTGTGCTCGAGGACTGGGAGTTGGGTCCCCGAAAAACCGCTTGGCGGACACCTGAACGTGACGTATACTGTATTTGACATCGGACTCCCCTCCGATGTCTCTCCCCAAACGGGACGTCTTTGCTGTGGCTCTCATGGAGACGTCTCAAGACTCCTCACAACCGAACACGGCGCCCTGCCTCTTGACTTTTTGTTGTTCGGGGGCAAGTGCGATTCGCACGGCAGGCGAATCGTATCGTACATACAGTGGTGGTCCTTCATCGGTCCTGCGGGCAACCGATTGGAGGACCGGGGAGTGGATCATGGGAACCGCACATGTCCGGAAGACTGAGGGTGAGCAGGATTGCGCGTTGGCGATTCCTGAAGCGACTCGACCGACGATGAGCCAACTGGATCGCTTGAACGAGCAGGAACGGGCTCTGCTCTTGCGGCTGCTGGCCGAGCCGGTTGAGTTCGTGAGCCATGACTTGTTCGCCAAGGGCATTGCGGAGGAGCTCCTGTTCGGGGGCGAGGCGGTTCTCGCCCCGGAGACCACGTACTTTGTCGAGCGGAATGAGCCGGAATTGAGCATGGAGCCGGGGGAGACGACCTTGAGCACGAGCCAGGAGATGCTCCTGTTCCAGCGGTTCAATTACAGCCGCATGCGTATCACCCGCATTCTCGGGCAATACAGTGGCAAGCGGATGCCCATGATCGCGGTGCGGGAGTTGCTGGGCTGGGCTCATCGGGTGATGGAAGCTCGCGGTCTGATCGTGCAGGCGAACATGCCTCTGGTGCTGGCCATGGCCAAGCGGACCCGGCTCAACGCTCTGGACTTCAACGAGTTGATCAGCGAGGGCAACTTCGCTCTGCTACGGAGCGTGGACAAGTTCGATTGTTCCCGCGGGTTCAAGTTCAGCACCTATGCATGCCGGGCGATTCTCAAGAGCTTCTCGCGGGTGGCGATGAAAGCCAGCCGGTACCGGGGCCACTTTCCCACCGAGTTTGACCCGACCATGGAGAAGAGCGACTTTGCGGACACCAAGCGGGGTGATGTCGAGACCGAGTGCGTGGATGAGATACGCGACATCCTGGCCCGCAATCGGGCATCGCTGAATGACATCGAACAGACCGTGCTTCGCGAGCGGTTCGCCTTGGATGCCGAGACTCAGCCGGCCAAGGGCAAGACGCTTGAGGAGGTCGGGGCGATGATCGGGGTGACCAAGGAACGCGTTCGGCAGATCCAGAACAAGGCTCTGGCGAAGATCCGCTCGATCCTGGACGACAATTACCTGGCGGCATAGGAAGGAACGCCGAAGCGCCGAAGGGGAGGCGTTGAGTCCCGACCGGCCTCTGAGGCACGGTTTGATGGGGCGGCATACGGCGTGGGCGGCGGATTGCGGCCCCGCGGGGTGCATCGGCGGACGCCAGGGGTGCTGATTGCCCACCGACGACACTGATCGTGCGCCGCCCATGTCTACAAGTTCCGATCCGCCTGGTCATCCGCAGCCGCTGGAGTTGTTTTCGTTCGCGGGCATCATCGCTGCGATCTCTCTTGGCGATCAGCGAAGCCGACGCCATGGATGGCTGGCCGGTGGCGCAGCGTGCGGGCCGGGGGGGAAGGCTTCCGTTTCTTGCTCACCGGTGCGGCCTGTCCGGCCAAGGACGCCCTCCATCGAGCGGCCGGATCACGCTTTCGGCGGCGTGAGTTCCGCCGATTGATCGCCCCCATCGGCTTTCTTATAATCGGCCGTTGGTCACAGGAGTTGGGTGCGATGCGCGTGCGGGTCAACGGCAAAGACAGGGATCTGGGTTCGGAGATGACCGTCGGCGGGCTGGTGGCTTCCTACAACTTGAATCCGAAGCATGTGGCCGTGGAAGTCAACTGTGAACTGGTGCCGCGCCGAACCTATGATGTCACCCTGTTGCGCGAGGGGGATCGGGTGGAGATTGTGACCCTCGTTGGAGGCGGCTGATGGAGTCGGATCCGGTCAAACTGGGGCCGTTCACGTTCACCTCGCGGTTGTTTGTGGGCACCGGCAAGTACGCGGACTTCGACCAGATGAACGCGTGTCTCGCTGCGTCCGGGGCCGAGGTGGTGACGGTTGCGGTGCGCCGGGACGTGCTCACTCCCGAGGGTGGGCGGCGGCCCAAGAGTCTGCTCGACGCGCTGGACACGAAGCGCTATACGGTTCTTCCGAACACGGCCGGCTGCTTCAGTGCCCAGGACGCGATTCGCGCTGCCCGGCTGAGCCGGGAGCTGTTGGAGGGCTTGGACAATCCTGGTGCCCAGTGGGTGAAGTTGGAGGTTCTGGCCGACAAGCGTACGCTTCTGCCGGATCCGGTGGGCAGTCTGCAGGCGACGGAGACCCTGGTCAAGGAGGGCTTCGCCGTCCTGGTGTACACCTCGGACGATCCGGTGATGGCCAAGCGGCTGAAGGAGGCGGGGGCGACCAGCGTCATGCCGGCAGGCTCGCCGATCGGCAGTGGCCAGGGGGTGCTCAACCCGAACAACATCCGCATCATCCTGGAGTATCTCAAAGAGAACGACCCGAGCTACCCGGTGATTGTCGATGCCGGGGTAGGAACCGCCTCGGACGTCACCATTGCCATGGAGTTAGGCAGTGACGGCGTGTTGCTGAATACCGGGATTGCGGGAGCCGCGGACCCGCTCCGGATGGCCATGGCCATGCGTCATGCGATCGAGGCCGGCCGGCTGGCCTACGGTGCCGGCCGGATCTCGAAGAGGCTTTATGCAACGGCATCGAGCCCGACGGAGGGTGTGATTGCCGCGGCCCCGGGCCCGCGCACTTAGGATCGACACCTTGCAGCGCCGAACCCGCAATCTGATGTGCATCTGGATCATCCTTGGTGGGCTGATCAACGTCCTGGTCTACACCGTGTGCTACGCGGCGCTGGGCGGTGATGCCCGCAACGGATGGAAGGAGACGGTGCTGAACGAGGCGGGTGAGCCGGAGAGCCGGTACATCATCAGTGGGCATTTCATTCACGGCTCGGACGTGGGGCGTAAGCGGGTAGTTCCGCAATGGGTTTGGATTTACAGCTTCCTGCACTCGATTTCGCTGTGGCCTACCGAAGGGGCGATGGTGATCTGCATGCTCATTCTCGCCCGCCCGCACATCATCGCGACCATGAAAGAGAGCACCTGGATGCCCGGTCCCACGTTTGTGACGGTGGTCATCACGATCACGGCGGTACTCTGCGCAGCCATGACCCTGCTGTTCAGCATCAACTTCATCCGCGAGTTATGTGCTTGACCGCGGAGGAGGCCGCGTCATGACGGTCGCTGACATTCTCGGACCGGGGGGTACCATTGCCCGGCGGTTGCCGAACTACGAGCAGCGTGCGGAGCAGTTGGAGATGGCGGCGGCTGTCGAGCGGGCGTTCGAGGAGTCGCGGCACCTCGTGGTCGAGGCGGGCACGGGCGTGGGCAAGAGTTTTGCGTACCTGATCCCGGCCATTCGGCGGGCGACGACGGCCAACCAGCGGGTGATCATCAGCACGCACACCATTGCCCTGCAGGAACAGCTTGTGGAACGCGACATTCCCTTCCTGCGGGCCATCTGGCCGGACGAGTTCACGGCGGTGCTGGTTAAAGGGCGGGGCAATTACCTTGGCATCCGGCGGCTCAAGCAGGCCAGCGACAGACAGAAGCTGCTGCTTGCGGCGCATCCGCACCTTGAGGAGCTCTGGCGGATCGAGGACTGGGCGTACAAGACGGAGGATGGATCGCTGTCGGATCTGTCGCCGAGCCCGGATCCGCTGGTTTGGGAGCTGGTTCGCAGCGAGCACGGTAATTGCCTGGGCCGGCAGTGCGATTATTACCCCAAGTGCTTCTACCAGCGTGCCCGGCGGCGGGCAGCGAATGCCCAGATTCTCGTTGTCAACCACGCCCTGTTGCTCAGTGATCTGGCTTTGCGGCGCGTGAATGAGAAGGCCGGGATTCTGCCCAACTACGACCTGGCGGTGATCGACGAGGCCCACTGCTTCGAGAGTGTGGCCGCGGAGTACTTCGGGGTCAGCGTTTCGGAAGGACAACTCCGCTATCTGCTCAACCGGCTGCACCATGACCGGACCGGCCGGGGTTTTCTCAAGATCCACCCGAGTGAGCGGGCGATCCAAGCGGTCGAGCATGTCCGCCAGGTGGCCGAGCAGTTCTGGGCCAACTTGAGTGAGTGGCAGGACATGGATGGACGGCCGAACGGGCGGATTCTGGGCCGCGTGCCGATCGAGAACTCGCTCACGCCCGCCCTTCGGGGGCTCAAGGAAGTGCTCGAGCGGGTCCGCAAGGATCTCAAGAAGGCCGACGACGCCTACGAGTTGACCAGTCTTCTCGACCGGGCGGGGGCGTTGAGTGACGACTTGCGGCACCTGATGGAGAGCGATTCTGCGGCGAGTGTCCGCTGGATCGAAGTTTCAGGAGGCCCGCGGCCTGCCCGGTGTCTTTGCGAGGCTCCGATCGTGGTTGCGGAGGTACTGGGGGACGTTCTCTTCGGCAAGACTCAGAGCGTCGTGTTGACCAGCGCCACGTTGTCGGTTGGCCGCAAGGACGGCTTCAGGTACATTCGATCGCGGCTGGGGCTGGAGGATGCCGACGAGCTGCAGCTCGGCTCGCCGTTCAACTACCAGGAGCAGGCCGAGTTGTACATCGAAACCGGTCTGCCGGAACCGGAGGACGGGGTCCACTTCGTGCCCGCCGCAACCGCGGCCGTAGAGCGGCATGTGCTCGAGACCCGGGGGCATGCGTTCGTGCTGTTCACCAGTTACCAGATGATGAACCAGATGGCTGCATCCCTGCGTCCGGTCTTCGAGGAAGCGGGTCTGGGATTGATGGTTCAGGGCGAGGGGCTGCCGCGCTCGCTCATGCTGGAGAAGTTCCGTCGCGAGCGGGGCTCGGTGATCTTCGGCACGGACAGCTTCTGGCAGGGGGTGGACGTGCCCGGAGACGCCCTGGTCAACGTGATCATTGTCAAGATTCCCTTTGCGGTCCCCGACCGGCCGATCATCGAGGCCCGCATCGAGCAGATCAGAGCTTCGGGCGGCAACCCGTTCATCGACTACCAGCTTCCGGAGGCAATTTTGAAGTTCAAGCAGGGCTTCGGCCGGCTGATTCGCACCAAGACGGATCGTGGGCGGGTGGTCGTGCTGGACAAGCGGATCAAGACCCGGCGGTACGGCAAGGCGATGCTGAAGGCCATTCCGCAATGCCGGGTCATCGAGATTGCGTAGGTTATCGGCGTGGAGACCGCCGGGCGGCGGTGGGCGGTCGGCGGTGGCATCGCTTTTCTCACCCGGCGGTCAAGAGCCCGCAGGCCTTACGGACTTCGCGCATGGTCTGGGCGGCCACTTCTCGGGCTCGTTTGGCTCCGTCGGCCAGGACGCGGTCGACCTCCTCGGGGTGCTTGACCAGTTGCTCATAGCGTTTGCGGGCCGGGCCGAGGGTCTGGACGTACAGCTCGGCCACGCGCTTCTTGGCCTCGCCATAGCCCATGCCGCCTTTGCGATACCGCTCTTCCCACTGGCGAACCTCGTCCCTGGCCGCGAACAGCCGCAACAGGGCCATGACGTTGCACTTAGCCGGATCCTTGGGCTGGTCGACCGGCGTCGAGTCGGTCACGATGGACATAATCTGCTTGCGGGCGGCCTTCTCGGGGCCGAACAGTTCGACGGTGTTGCCGTAGCTCTTGCTCATCTTTCGCCCGTCGATGCCGGGGATGACCGCCACCTCTTCGCCGATGAGCGGCTCCGGGCGGACCAGGATCTCGCAGCCGAACGCCTGGTTGAACTTGGTCTGCAGGTCCTGGGCAACCTCGACGTGTTGTTTCTGGTCCTGGCCCACGGGCACGAGCTGTGATTTGACGATGAGGATGTCGGCGGCCATGAGCACGGGGTAGGCGAACAGGCCGTGATTGGGAGAGATCCCCTGGGCGATCTTGTCCTTGTAGGAGTGGCATCGCTGGAGCAGTCCCATGGGGGTCACGCAGGACAGGACCCAGGTCAGCTCGTTGACCTCGGGCACATCGGTCTGGCGATAGAACACGGTCTTGGCGGGATCCAGCCCCAGGGCGAGGTATCCGGTGGCCACCTCTCGGGTGTACTGCTCGAGCATTGCCGCGTCGTTGAGGCTGGTCAAGGCGTGGTAGGTTGCGATGAAGTAGAAGCACTCGTGGTTCTTCTGCATGTCGATCTGCGGGCGCATCGCCCCGAAGTAGTTGCCCAGATGAAGGCGTCCCGAGGGTTGGATTCCGGATAGGACTCGCATGACTGACATTTTCCTCATACGCCGGCGTGCGTTCAGTGCATTCCGGCCCCATACTTCAAGAGCACATTCACCAGTGGCTCGATGAGTCGGCCAAGGACGCCCTGGCCTGTCTCCTGATCAAGAACCACCGCCCGGTCGAGGACAATGAAGCCCAGCAGCATGAACGGGCCGTAGGTGGCGGTATCGGCAAAGCCCTGCTGCGATCGGGGCGGCAGCAACTGAAGGGTGATATGAAAGCCGTCCAGCGGGTAGATCGGCAGGCAGTTGAAGACTGCCAGGCTGGCGTTGATGAGCACGCCGACGAAGCAGAACAGGAACACGGCGTCGAGCGGCCGAGAAGCGGAGTTCTCCATGAACGATGGGACGCCACCGCCCGCGTGAATCACGGCTCTCAGGAGCAGGGCGAAAGCGAGGGCCATCACGAGGTTGCTGCCCGGGCCGGCGGCGGAGGTGACCAGATCGCCGGTGCGCGGGTTCCTGAAATTGGCCGGGTTGACCGGCACTGGCTTGGCCCAGCCGATGGGTGCGAACACCAGGCAGATCGCGCCCAGGGGGTCGAGGTGCCTGATGGGGTTAAGCGTCAACCGGCCCATGCGGGCGGCCGTCGGGTCGCCCATTCGGTAGGCGAAATAAGCATGACAGAACTCGTGCACGGTCAGGGCCAGCAGCACGAGCGGCACGCGAATCAGCAGGTCAATGGGATCCAGGTTCATCCTTTGTCGGACCTACTGTCCTCTCCCCCAGTGTGCGATGATTCCCGCGATTCGCTGGGCGGCTTGCCCATCCCATTTGTTGGGGCGGTGTGCCGAGCGTGGCGGGGCGTGCCGGATTTGCCGGTAGGCGGCCAGGAGTCTGGCCGGGTCCATTCCCACCAGCTGATTGGTGCCATCGGTGATGGTGACCGGCCGCTCGGTGTTCTCCCGCAGGGTGAGGCAAGGCACGCCCAGGATGGTGGTCTCTTCCTGAATGCCACCGCTGTCGGTCAGGACGATGGCCGCGCGGGCCATCAGCTTGAGGAAGTCCAGGTAGCCGACCGGGTCAATCAGTCGCAGCCGCCCCAAGTCGGCGATGCGGCGATCGAGACCGGTTTCGGCCAGCCGGGCGCGGGTGCGGGGGTGGACAGGAAAAACGAGGGGCAGGTCTCGCTGGATCTCGGCGAACGCGTCAATCAGCGGCCCCATGATTTCGGGGTGGTCGACCGCGGCCGGTCGGTGCATGGTGATGACGCCGTAGCCGCCGGGCGGCAGGTCGAGATCCTCCAACAGGGTGGACGATTCCGCTCGCCGCCGGTTGCGTTCCAGCGTGTCGATCATGACATTGCCGACGAAATGCACCTTTTTCGAGGAGATGCCCTCTCGCGTGAGGTTCTCGAGCCCACTCGGCTCGCTGACAAACAACAGGTCGCTGATCGCATCGGTGAGTACGCGGTTGATCTCCTCGGGCATGGTGCGATCGAAGCTGCGCAAGCCGGCCTCGACGTGGAAGACGGCCACACCCATCTTGGCGGCGACCAGGGCACAAGCGATGGTTGAGTTGACATCGCCGACCACCAGGACGGCGTCGGCCTTGTGCCCGGTGATGACGGCCTCAAAGCGTTGCATGATCAGGCCGGTCTGTTGGGCGTGCGAGCCACTTCCGACTTCGAGGTTGATGTCGGGTTGGGGGATCCCCAATTCCTCGAAGAACAGGTGGCTCATCTTCTGATCATAGTGTTGGCCGGTATGAACCAAGACCGGTTCGATGACCGGTTCAGCCTGGTAGGCTCGCATCAGGGGGGCGATCTTCATGAAGTTGGGGCGCGCGCCGCAGACGTTAATGAGTCTCATGGGCAGCATGATAGGGGGGGCGTACAAGGGGTCAAGCGGCCAGACGGGTCTCGGGCGGCGGGATGGTCCCGGCGATGGCGACAGAGGAACCTGGGGACCGCTTGTCCCACGTCAGACGGGAAGTGGGCGAATGGATCAGGGCGGATTGGTGTGTGCATGTCTTTTTTCGTTCTAAACTGCACATGCGGGCGTGCCCGGGTGGGCGTGGGAAGGGGGGGGACCGAAGGTGGCACGGCGGCTCGTGGATGCATGGGGGGCACGGTCGTGGGCGGGTCGGGGACGGCATCCTGTGGGTCTGGTGCTGGTTTTCGGTCCTGGCATGGGGCGGTGGCTCCCGGACGCTTGGGCGGCAGTAGAATGGGGGTGTGCAAGTGAGATGGGCATCCGCGGACGGTTTCCCGGGGCACGAAGCGCGGGATGGGTCGGTGTGGATGCCTTCATACCCCTGTGAAATGGCGGTCGGGGTCTCGATTCGGGACCGTATCCTGCCGATCTGGCAACCATGTACTGCGCCGGCTATAGTGAGAGGGTGCGCGCGGTTGGCTCCCTTTCGGACGGCCGGCGTTTGAACCTTGTTTGGAACTTTGGCGTAGATGAGGCATATCGTTTTTTTCGGTCACACGATGACAAGGGTCGAGGTTGGGATCATGCGACGATTGAAATGCAGGTGTTTGGCGGTTGGAGTGGCGTTGTTTCTGGGGAGTGGGCTGGCTCTCGGGCAGCAGGTTGGCGGTCAGCCGTCGGTGAGCGCGGTCAGGGCCGCCACGCCGGCCCCGGGTGCGGTGGTGGCTCCGAGGCCGCCGGCGGCGGCGACGCAACCCAGCGGTCCGCAGCCCCGGATCCGGTTTGAGAAGGTGGTCTACGATTTCCCCGAAGCCTGGTCGGGCGATCTGATCGAGCACGAGTTTGTTTTCCACAACGAGGGTGAAGGCGTGCTGCTTCTCCCCCAGGTGGTCGGCACCTGTGGTTGCACGGTGGTCGAGGCCGACAAGAAGGTTGAGCCTGGACAGACGGGCAAGGTCAAGGCGGTCCTCCGCACCACGGGCTTCAGGGGCCACGTTGCCAAGGTCATCAATGTGACGACGAACGACACGAAGAATCCGACCATCCGGCTCACGCTGCAGGGCACGCTGAAGGAGCGTTTGGCTCTCGAGCCCATTGGTGGAGGCGTGAATTTTGGCCGGTACTTGGGCGAGCCCTTCAAGCCCCAGAAGGTCAAGATCACCAGCAACGTGAACATGCCGATCAAGATTGAGCCGGTATCGCCCACGGCCAGCAAGGTCTTCAAAGCCGAGGTGGCCGAGGTTGAGGCGGGCAAGGTTTTCGAAGTCACGGTGACTGCGGAGCCGCCCTTCAACCAGGGCAACAACTACGTGGAGCTGCAGTTCAAGACCGGGCTTAAGGAGCAGCCCCTGGTGTCGGTTCGCTGCTCTCTGTTTGCTCCGCCGGACATCGAGGTCCTGCCGATCTCGATCATTCTGGCCATGCCGCCCACCCAGCCCATGCCGAGGCCGGTTCAGATTCGGTACAACGCTCAGGGAGCCCTGAAGATCCTCAACGCCGTGGCTTCGGACGAATCGGTCAAGGTGAATGTCAGCGAGCGTACGCCGGGCAAGGACTTCCAGGTGATGGTGACGTTGCCGACAGGCTTCAGTCCTCCACCGGACAAGCCTGCGATGGTGAAGTTGACCACCGACAACCCGAAGCAGCCTGAAATCACGATCCCGGTCCAGATGCGGCCCCAGTCCTATACCCCGCCGCAGCAGCAGCTTGCCCAGACCACTCCAGAAGCACTGCTTGGTCGACCTGCGCCGCAGGTGACGGTTCAGGGGGTGGATGGCCGGGGCACGCAGATTGGGGGGGGCAGGAGTGGCCGGGTGACGGTCATCGACTTCTGGGCCAGCTGGTGCAAGAACTCCCGCCGCCAGCTTGGGATGGTGCAGCGTCTGGCCAGTGAGCTGGGGCGTCACAACGTGGACTTTCACTTCGTATCGGTGGACCAGCTGAGGCCGGGGCTTGAAATTGCCGAGACGGCCAAGCAGAACGGCGTCAGCCAATCCGTTTTGTTGGACTCGGCTCAGCAGGCCAAACGTCTGTTCGGCGTCAACGGGATTCCGCTCCTGGTGGTGATTGGCAAGACCGGCCTGGTGGAGGCCATCCACCGCGGGGCGGGCTCGAGCGAGGCGGCCCTGGAGGCTCTCAAGCAGACCCTTGCTGCCGAGATTGAAGCCTTGTCCGAGGGCCGCACGGTGGCCAGTCTGCGGCTCAAGCCTCAGCCTTCGGCGGCCTTCACCCTGCTGGAGGCGGCGCCGCCCCAGACCGCGATCAGTTCGCCGAAGATCTGGGTGGACTCGCGGCAGCAGGACGTGGGCCGGCGCAAAGCCGCCGAGACGGTGAAGTACAGCCTCCGCTACCGCAACCAGGGTACGCTATCGCTGCAGATCACCCATGTCAGCCCCTCGGAGGGGGTCAAGGTCGATCCTGGTTTCACCAAGACTGTGGAAGCCGGCGGATCCGGGATCATGCAGCTGGAGCTTGTCACCCCCGACCAGCCCGGGGAGTTCAGCAGGACGCTGACCATCGTCTCCAATGACACCGCCCGGTCACCCACCGTGGTGGAGTTGAGCGGGATGGTTCGGCCGCTGGTCGAGGTCGATCCCTCCTCTGGGGTGGACTTTTCCCGTCGCCCGAAGCTCCACGATCTGCCTCGGCTGGCCACGCTGATCTACAACGGGCAGGGCGAGATCAAGTATGGCAAGATCACCTCTAGTTCTCCTAAGTTCCGTGGAGAAGTCAAGCCCCTGCCCAACACCCCGGCTTACGCCACGCTGACCGTTTACGCCGTTCCGCCGTTCGAGGTGGGCGAGCACAAGGGGGTGCTCAGCATCGAGACCGGCAAGCCCGATCAGCCGACGGTCGAGGTGCCTGCGACGCTGTACATGCCGCCCCGGATCGAGGTGTTGCCGGCGGAGCTGTCGATGGCCCCGGCCCCGCGCGTCCAGCAGAGCGAGATCAGCATCACCAACAACGGGCCATCGCCGATCCACATGCTGGAGATCACGCGCAGCAACGACAAGATCGGGGCCCAGTTCTTTCCCGAGCCGGATGGAGCGTCGTATCGGCTGTATCTGACCTTTCCGGTGAATTACACCCCGCCGGTCGCGGGCGACAAGATCACGATTCGCACCGACGACGCGGAGATGAAGGAGATCGTCATCCCGATCAGGCCGGCCAGCCCTCAGGCCGTCTCCCAGACCCCTGTGGCGAAGTGAGTGACCGCGTGATTGCGGTCCGGGCGTCGTCCATCGATTGCCAGGCAAGGCGCCGCGGGCTTGAGCTCGCGGCTCTTGGTCTGGAGCGGTGGTCTCGCGAGCGGGCCCCGGTTGCGGGAATCCGGCCGCGGCCTCGAACTTGATGTCGGATCCGGGCCTGCGGTGCTCAGCTCAGCGGGCCGATCAGCTCGATCATGTTACCCTCGGGATTGCGAACCAGGACCAGGTAGTCTCCCTTGGCCAGATCGGTGGCGAGGGGATAGGGTTTGGCGAGGGGGTTTGGAAAGGGCCAGCTGGGCTTGACGGGTGGTTCGAGCGCGGTAGACTGTCGCTGGCGGTTGAATAGGAATCTCGATTCCGCCAGGGGCGGCGGCGCGGTCCCGGGGCGGAGGGCCGTGTCGCGCCACACGTTGTGGACTATCCATGAACCACAGACTTTTCATTACGGCGATGGTCGCTTTTACTGCAATGACCTCAATCCCACACTTTGCCCTCGGCGCCAACTTCGGCGATGACCGTGCGTTCCTGAAGAAGCACACCGACCTGATTGTCCTGAGCGACAAGGCCGGCCTGGCCAAGGTGGCCCTCGTGCCGGCCTGGCAGGGCCGGGTGATGACCAGCACGACGGGCGGCGACGCCGGCCCGAGTTTCGGCTGGATCAACCGCGAGCTGATCGCTTCGGGGAAGATCCTGCCGCACATGAACGCGTTCGGCGGCGAAGACCGTTTTTGGATGGGGCCGGAGGGTGGCCAGTTCTCGATCTTCTTCGAGAAGGGCAAGAAGTTCGAGTTCGCCGACTGGCAGACGCCGGCGATTTTCGACACGGAGCCCTTCAAGGTGTTGAGCAAGGCGGACGACAAGGCCGTGTTCGGTGCGGAGTTCTCGCTGACCAACTACTCGGGCACGGTTTTCAAGGTGGGCGTGGAGCGCGAAGTGGGCCTGCTTTCGCCGGATGTTGCCTGGGAGAAGCTGGGGGTGAAGGCTGCCAAGGACGTGGGCGTCGTGGCCTACGCCTCGAACAACAAGATCGTCAACAAGGGTAAGGACGCGTGGAAGAAGGAGACGGGACTCCTGTCGGTTTGGATTCTGGGCATGTTCAATCCGTCGCCGTCCACCACGGTTGTTGTGCCGATCAAGGCCGGACCGGAGGCGGAACTCGGTGTGAAGGTGACCTCGGACTATTTTGGCCAGGTGCCGCCGGATCGGCTGGTGGTGCGGGAGGATGTGGTTTTTCTCCGTGCCGACGGCCAGTACCGCAGCAAGATCGGCATCAGTCCGAAGCGGAGCAAGGCGATTCTGGGCAGCTATGATGCGGACGGCAAGGTGCTGACCATCGTGCAGTTCAACCAGCCGGCGGGCGTGACCGACTACGTCAACTCGCTGTGGAAACTGCAGGACAATCCCTTCAGTGGCGATGCGGCCAACAGCTACAACGATGGGCCACCCGCTCCGGGTGCCAAGCCGATGGGGCCGTTCTACGAGCTTGAGTCTTCCTCTCCGGCTGCCGCGTTGGCTCCGGGCAAGAGCCTGACGCACACGCATCGCACGATCCACCTGACCGGACCGGAGCCCGCGCTCGACGAGATCGCCAAGGCGACGCTGGGTGTGCCGCTCGAGGACATCAAGACCGTGTTCAAGAAGTGATCCGGCCCGGCGCGCCCTGATGTGAAAACTGGCCGCCCACGGATCTGTGGTGGGTGATCTGCGTCTAAAGAGAGCCGAATACCATGACCGAAGACAAAGGAAGCAAGTCCATGGCCACCGACGGTCAGAGCGCCCTTGAATACGCGGCACCGATGCTGGGGCGTTCCGAGAGCATGTTTGTCGTCGACGGCAAGAATGTTCTGTTGACGTTCTGTCTGGTCAGCTCGCTGTTCCTCCTCTGGGGGTTCTGCAACGGCATGATTGACGTGATGGACAAGCACTTCCAGGAGGAATTGCACCTCAGCCTTTCGCAGTCGGCCTGGGTGCAGTTCGCGCACTGGATGGGCTACTTCCTCATGTCGATGCCGGCGGGCTGGCTGGCGACGCGTCTGGGTTACCGAGGTGGCATCATTGCCGGGCTCCTGCTGGTGGCCGTGGGCGGCTTCTGGTTCATTCCCGCCGCGAAGATTGCGGCGTTCTGGGCGTTTCTGCTGGGGGTGTGCGTGGTGGCCTCCGGTCTGACGTTCCTGGAGACGGTGGCCAATCCCTACACCACGGTGCTGGGGCCGCCGCGTTATGCGGCCACGCGTATCAACCTCGCCCAGTCCTGCAACGGCGTCGGCTGGGTGCTGGGGCCGATCGCCGGCGGTCTTTTCTTCTATGGCAAGGACGCGTCCGGTCGGAGCACCGGCTCGGAGACGCTGTGGATCCCCTACGCCGGCGTGGGTGTGGTGGTGCTGCTGCTGGCCGTTGTCTTCTTCTTCGCTCCGGTTCCGGACATCAAGGCCAAGGACGACTACGGTATCGGCGGCAGGGATGACGCCGGCGGAAAGGCCCCGGTCACACGGCATGTGAACCGTGGCTTGTCGTTCCTGTTGCTGCTGGGCAATGTGTGCGCGTTGTTCGGTGTTTTCGGCATGATTCTGTGGCTGGCCCTTGGCTCGCTGCATGTCGGTCCGACTCTGGCAGCGTTTGCCTCGGCGATGGGCCTGGTCGTGACCGCTGACACCGCCTTGCTGCTGACGCTTTTCGCTGTTGGATGCCTGGCCCTGGTGGTTGCGGCGGTCTGGCTGATCGGCGTGACCAAGCGACTGACGCATCACAGCATCTGGTCGCACGAGCATTTCACGGGTGCGGTGCTTGCCCAGTTCTTCTATGTGGCCGCCCAAGCGGGGATTTTCAGCTTCCTGATCAACTACATGACTTCGGAGCCGCCCTCGCTGCCGGCTTCGTGGTTGAAGGCGGACAGCACCTGGGTGGAGACCCGGACGACGTTCGCCGGGTCTGACTTCAAGGACATGTCGTCTCTGGTCGCGAAGCTGGGTGCGCCGTCGGATCCGCTGTCGGAGTACCTGGCCGGGAACCTCTCGGATTCAACCCGAGAGACCCTAGGACAGTACAAGGAGGGCGCGGCCAGTGAGACGGCGGCCCGGGTGGCGGTGATGCAGGACCTGAACACGCTCATCCTGAAACAGAGCGTGTACAGCCCGGAACGATTCGAGGGGATCCCCCTGCAGGAGGCGACGAGACAAGTGCTGGCTCAGGATGCCAAGGGCCGAAACGAGTCGAGACTCAACCGCCTGCTTCTGGCCGATGCCTATTCGAAGGAGCTGTCATACCGGGACGGGGTGGTGGCAGTCACCAACCAGTTTGCATCCACGCTAGCGTCATTCGGATTCATCTGCTTCTTGTTGGGGCGGGTGGTAGGAGCGGCGCTGCTGCGGCGGGTCTCCGCCCACAAGATTGTCGGTCTCTACGCGCTGCTGAATACCGTGGCCTGTTTCGTGATCTTCCTCAAGCTCGGCTGGGTCTCGGTCATATGCGTATTCGTGAGCTACTTCTTCATGTCGATCATGTTCCCGACCATTTTTGCGTTGGGCATCTTCGGGCTGGGTGACAAGGCGAAAGGTGCGTCGGCCTACATCGTCATGGCTATCGTGGGCGGGGCTCTGCTGCCCAAGCTGATGGGGGCGGTTGCGGACCACTACGACATGTCCCGGGGCTTCATTGTCCCGTTGCTGTGCTTCGTGCTGATATCGCTCTATGGCTACTCGTGGCCCAAGCTGAGCCGCGCGGAATCGCTCCACGGGGCGAACACGGCCCGCGGCCATTAGCCGGAAGCGATGAGGCGGCTGGTTTCGTTTGTGCGGCCTTGGATTCGGGGGGCTGCGTCGACGGTGTCCTGGTAACGATCGATGGGTGGGTGAGCGGAGGCCCTGGCCGAAGTGCGTTGGCCAGAGGTCAAGTGCCGCTTTTCTCCTCGGGTCCTTGGTGGTGAGCTGGGTCGGCGCCGTCAGGGGGCCGCGGGCGTCGGCTGCCAGCCGCCGCCGAGCGCCTTGAGCAGGGCGATCAGGTTGGAGACCACGGTGCCTTCGCTCTGAATTAGGGCATCCTCGGTCTGATAGAGTGCGCGTTGCGATTCCAGCACAGTCAGGAAGTCATCGATGCCCTTGGCGTAGCGGTCGTTGGCCAGGGTGAGAGCCGTTCGGTTGGCGTTGACTGCCTCGGCGAGGGACACATGGCGCACCTGCTCCTGGCGGTAGGCGACCAGGGCGTTCTCGACCTCCTCCAGGGCGATCAGGATGGTCTGCTGATAGGTGGTAAGAGCCTGAGCCTGGATCGCGTTCTGGATCTCGATATTCGATCGGATCCGCCAGGCATCGAAGACTGGCCAGCGGACCGCGGGGCCGAGCGACCACAGGAAGCTGTTGCGATCGAGCATCAGCCGGGCGTCGTGGCTCTGTGAGCCCACCGAGCCGGTGAGCGAGAATGCCGGATAGAGGTCGGCGGTGGCGGCGCCGATGCGTGCGGTGGCCGCGGCCAGCTGGCGTTCGGCCTGGCGAATATCCGGACGGCGCTGGAGCAGCTCGGAAGGCAGGCCGGCAGGGATTTCGGGCGGCACGGTCGGAATCGGCGCTTCGCGGGTCAGCTCGGCGAGCAAGGCGGCGGGTTCCTGCCCGAGGAGCACGGCCAGGCGATGGGCGGATTGCTGCCACAGGGAGTCGAGTAGTGGGATCTGCGACTGAGTGGTGGCTAGTGCGGCGGTGGCCTGGGCCACATCCACCTCGCTGGTCAAGCCGGCCCTGAAGCGGTCCCGGGTCAACTCGAGGCTTTCCTGCTGGGTCTTGATGTTCTCGCGGGCGATGGTCAGCCGCCGCTGATAGACTCGGGCCTCGACGTAGTTGCGGGCGACCTCCGAGCGCAGCGTGACGAGCACGTCGGATCGGGCCTCCTCGGCCGCCTGAATGTCGGCGTCGGCGGCTTCGACCTCACGGCGAATTCCTCCGAAGAGGTCGAGTTCCCATGACGCGTCGAAGCCGGCCTGGAACAAGTTTGACCCGCGATGGCTCACCCGGCTCCCGCTACGGGGGGCGTTCTGGGCCAAGCCGGTACGCAGGGTGGTGACCGCCGCGTTGGCGAGCGGGCCGGGGCCAAACGCGCCGTTGGACTGCAGGGTACCCAGTGCCGAACTGGCGGCGGTGTTGCGCAGCTGCCGGCCGATGCCGGCGGCGCCGGCGGTCTCCTCGCGGGTGTTCAGACTGCTGCCCATGTAGTCATACGAGCCTGCGGCGTTGAGCTGGGGCCAGAGATCGGCGGCGATGACTCCGCGTTGAGCCCGGGTCTGGCGGATTCTCGCCTCGGCCAACTGCAGGTCGAGGTTCGTCTGGGAGGCCCGTTCGACCAGCGAGTTCAGCATCGGGTCCTTGAGCATCTCCCACCAGCGATCCAGCTGGGCTGGCTGGGTGGCGGCGGGCTGTGTGGCCGAAACCCCGGAATAACCCGCCGGCATGGTGGTCGTGGGGGGCTGGTAGTTTGGTCCGACAGAGCAGCCCACACTCAAGGCCAATGTCCACAGGGAGCCGAGTCTGAGGAAATGCATGGTTGATCGTATCACGGTCGTCCTCCAGTAGAGCCCGCCTCAGCAGATCGTGTGCGACAGGCTATTCGTTTGCTGTTGTCGGTCGGCGAGGTTTCCGTCCCGCCGTCGCAGGGACGGGCTTCTGATCCTCGTGCCCTCGGGTGTCGGCGGCGCGGAGGCCCCAATGGCCGGCCGGATGGCCAGGGCCTCAATGAGAAGGCTCGCTGGTCGGCCGAGGGACGCAGCCCGTTCCCACGCTTGAAGGTGTATATCAACTGTGGAACCCGTGTGTCAACCTGCTCGGAGAACGGCGCTCTCGGGGCGACGAGACTCATGATTCCACCTCGGCTGCATGGGGCGGCAGGAGTGTCCGGGCCGCCAGTGAGAAACGGGTGAGGTGTTCGGCGATCGCGTCGATGTCGGGGGGCTCATCAGTCTGGTCCGGGTACAGGCGCGAGATGACCGGCCGGGCGTGATGGTGGGTGCAGACAGAGGACGACGATGCGGATCGCGCAAAACCCTGGCATGAAACAGGAGCATGAAACGCGCGTGGGACCGCGTCAAGGGTGGGCGTTTCCGCGGCCTGCAATTGACTATAAGCATTTGTTGACAAAGTGGTTATGTTCGCTTGGCAGTGGCTGGCAGGTGTCCGTCCCTTGGGCAGTGCCTCGTCCCTGTGGAGCAGGTGTCGCTGATCGACGGTGATGGGCGGATGCACGACGCTGATGTTCAGCGATTTGGGAACGGCCGGCCGGTCAGTTTCTCGTAGGCTTCGATGTATTTCTTGCTTGTATGGGCGACGACTTCCTCTGGCAGGGTTGGACCGGGCGGGGTTTTGTTCCAGTTCAGGGTTTCGAGGTAGTTTCGGACGTACTGTTTGTCGAAGCTGGGCTGATCGCGGCCGGGGGAGTAGTTGGCGGCTGGCCAGAATCGCGAGGAATCTGGAGTCAGAGCTTCGTCGATGAGGATGACCTCGTTGCCATCGAGGCCCCATTCGAACTTGGTGTCGGCGATGATGACTCCTCGTCCTCGGGCGTACTCGGCGGCTTCGCGGTAGATGGTGATGCTGCGATCGCGGATTGTCTCCATCAGGCGGGGCTCGACCAGCTCGCAGGCCCGCTCGAAGGAGATGTTCTCGTCGTGACCCACCTCGGCCTTGGTGGATGGAGTGAACAGCGGCTCGGGCAGCGGGTCGCACTGGCGAAGACCGGCCGGGAGCTTGATGCCGCAGACGGACTGGCTCTTCAGGTACTCCTTCCAGCCGCTACCGGTGATGTAGCCGCGGACCACGCACTCGATGGGGACGACCTTGGTCTTCTTGACCAGCATGGCGCGGCCGCGGAGCTGGTCGAGGTAGGGCGCGAATTCCTGAGGAGCCTGGTCCTCGATCAACTCGATGAGATGGTGGCGGGCGATGCTGAGCCGGCGGAGCCAGAAAGCGCTGATTCGGGTCAGGACCTCGCCCTTGAAGGGTATGCCGTTGGGCATGACCACGTCAAAGGCGCTGATTCGGTCGCTGGCCACGATCAGGAGCCGATCGTCCAGATCATAGACGTCGCGCACTTTGCCGCGCCGGACGGGGAAGCCGGGGATACTGGTCTGCAGAATGACTTGGGAAGCCAAGAGCGAACTCCTTAGGCAAGAAAGCCGAAACGCCGAAAGCGGGGACACTTTGGGTTGGAGGGCTGAAAACCACTCGATCGGTGCCGGGAACCGGGAGAGGAGAGTGCTTGTGGCGAGTGGGTGCGCGGGGCGCTCCCTCGGATGCGGCCTCCGTCTTCTCCAGAGCTCGATTCGCAATAGCCGATGATTGCCTACCTCTCGTTGTCCAGTTCCTGGGCTCTGTTTCTCAAGATGTAGTCCAGAGTCGTGACGTCGTCGGTGTTGGCAGGGCTGGGCAGCCTACCCTGGAGTTCGGCCGGAGCCGAAGTTGGCACCTGAGCGTCGGCGGGCAATGCGCCGCGTTGCTTGGCGATCTGGACAGCCTTGTCCATCATCTCCTGTTGCTTCTTCTGGTTCAACTCGACGATCTTGCGCAACCGCTCCTGTTGTTCCTCGATGCCGGCCTGTTGAGCTTCCCGCTCCTCAGGGGTCAGCGCGCCTCCTGCCCGAGCGATGGCCACGCGATAGAGGGCGTAGAGCTTCCGCCTGGACCGAGTCAGCTCCTCCAGCCGGTTTCGGTTCGCCCGAGTCTCAGGATCGAGCCGGGCGATTTCGGATATCAGCTTAACGGCGAAGATGACTTGGCGGGCAAACGGCCGGGCCTCTTCCCTGGGCAGATTGAACGCTTCTGGCCGATCCAGCCAGGCCGCGACGGTCCGTGGGGAGGGGGGCTCACTGGGCCGGGTGGTGTCAGGCTGGCTGGTAGTCACGGGCCCGGTTTCCGGGGTACGGCTCTCCTCGCGTCGCCTGGTCCGCTTGGGCGATCGGGTCGAGAGGGTTCTGCCAGTCACGCCCACCTCCTCAACCAGGGCCTGTTCATACGCGTCGACCATCCGGGGAATGAGATAGGGTTTTTCATAGCCGGTGACGTACTGGAGAGGGCTGACCCGATCCCGGCCGACGTCGATAGCCGCCCGAAAGTGGGCTTCGGCGGCCAGGTGCCCGAGGGACATGTCCAGGGCCTTTTCCGTCTGGGCGGAGATGACCGCCAGATCCGTCTCGTTCAGGTTGTTGATCAGTCGCGAGAGGTTAAGGCCGGCCGAGCCGTACTCCTGCTTTCTCCACTGATCGATGGCGAGCTTGAGCAGTTCCTGGCGATCGGCCGGAGCGAGGGTCGATACTTTTGTCCTGGCCTTGGCCGCGGCAGGCCGGCTTGCTGCAGGTCGAGTACTGGGCGGGCCGTCGGCTTCCTCGGCGGGGCGGCTCTGCACCTTGGGGATCAGTTTGGGAATCGCCCCCGGTTCGATGGCATGAACGCTCGAACGGGCGATGGTCTGGACGAACCGGACCCGGCCATCGTCCGACAGTCGACGGATGGAGATCTCGGAGGGCGACTGGTGGAGAATCTCGCATTCGATCCGGTCACCGTTAGTGAGGATGACCGTTTCCGCCGAGAGCCAAGCCCCGCCGCCCAGCAGGACTGCGACCAGAATATGCTTTATCCAACGCGTCATCAGGCTTTGATCGACCCGATTCCTCCCCGCCTTTCACGTCGCCGACTGGGGAGCTATTATACCGATCAGGCGTGGCCGGCGTAACAGAGGTTGACAGGCGAAGGAGGTTGACAGGGGGGGGGGCGGTTCGGATGGACGGTAAACAGTCAGTGGTCGGCCGCCGGTGAGAGCTCGACGGGCAAGCTGCCGCGTCCTCTGAGGCCGGTGTCCGGTTGGCGGTTTGAGGCATCAGGGCGGCGTCCTTTTCCCGGCTCGATGTCTCGACGTTTCGGCTTTTTCCATGACGAGTTCCTACACCTGGGAATACCAGATTCAAGTCCCGCCCTACGATCGGCTCGTGGAGGTGCTGGAGGCTTTCTTCGCGTCGTATCCGGGGGGGGACTACACCTGCGAACGTCGCGAGCGCTTCCGGCTCGAGTTTCGGCGGGGCCTGTGGCGCAGGAGCCTGCTGGGCATGGGGTCGCCGGTGCCTGACCGGCTGACGAAGGGGCAGTTCAACCGGTGGCCGGTGATCGTGCGCGTGCTGGCTCGACCGGCCCCGAGCCTTTTCACTGCGACGGCGCGGTACGAGCTTTATCTGCCCAAGTCGGTTCCCGGCCTGGCGCCGGAGGTTCAATCGTCGGTCAATCTTCACATTCTCAAGGAGTTGGGCGACTTGGCCGCCTACCTGGCGGAATGCATTGGCTTGGAGAGTCCGCCCGAAGTCACTCCCCTGTAAAAACGAGCCCATCCCGAGCTGCGCCTGGAACCGGCCTGCCACCGCCCGGCATCCGCGAGCTTGGGATGGACTCCTGAGCTGCCGTTCGCCGACCGGGCTCAGATGTGCTCGGTCGTGATTCCGTACAGTTGGCCGTACGCCTGGAAGTCGCGCATGTGTTTGCCGGCGATGAAGAGCTGGTGGAAACCCTTGGTATCGCGCGTGTCGGCCGGCCCGTCGATTGCCAGTTCAACTGAGGTTCGGCATCCGCCCGCCGGCGGGGTGTCGAAGTTCCGCAGGACCTTGCCCTGGCCGAGGATTATCTTGCCCGGTCCGACGAACTGCATGATGGTAACGTCGGTGTCCACCGGCCAGATGACCTGTACGGAGACGCCGAGGTTCGACTCTGAGTGACTGCGGAGAATGAACTTGGCGCGCTCTTGGTCCGGGCCGTTCAGCCTGGTGGCGCAGACGCAGTGGGCACCGATGAAGGTGTTGTCCACGGTATTGGGCACCGGGTCCTGAACGAAGCCCGGCTTTCCCAGGAGCTTGAGGCAGAGTTCCTGGGACATGACCGCGTTGACGTCGGCCTCGCAAGTCGCGGAGACGCCGGCGTCCAGCAGCTTCGACCAAGCCATGCATGGCGGGCAGGTCATGATCTTCTCGACGACCAGGCCCAGGCATTCGAGCGAGATTCCCTGGCAGCCTTCTTCGGCCATGATCTTGGCCGCAGTGATGTAGTTCTTGGCGGCGTTGACCAGGTCCTCCTCGTTGGGCTCCACGATCTTGGCTGCGGATTTCTTGTAGTCATCGACGATGGCTCTCACCTCGTCGTTGAGTTCCACGGTCTTGAGGACCTCGGGAAAGCGGCTGCGCGGCAAGTGACGGATGCTGAGCCCCAGCGGCTCAAGCACCTGCTCGCTGGTGTTCTTGCCGACCAGAACGGCGACCTTGGTGTGGCGGATGTCGTGATTGGCCCGGACCATCTTGAGTGCGAACCGCACCGGCTTGAACTCGAAGTCGCCGCATGAGGCCAGGTAGACCTTGGGCTGTTTGCCGAGGTTCTGAATGTGGCCGGTGAAGCAGACGCCGAGTGGGGCGAAGATGAGCGTGGGCTCGCTGGCCTTCGCGATCTTGTCAATGCGGCTCCAATACTCCATATGGAGCGGGAACACGAGAACGCCCTGCGGCTTGTCCCGCTTGATCTTGTTGACGAAGGCGTCGACGGCGGCATCGTCGTACAGCGGTTCGGCCTCCCACTTGATGTCAACCTTGAGCTCGCCGGCAAATCGAGCGACCGCCTCTTTGGCTTTCTTGACGAACCCCTCGACATCCCATGCGGTGCCCGGCCATCCGAGCCAGTACTTTTCTCTGGGGCGCAGGAAGACGGCCATGACCGTCGGGTTGCCGGCCGACACGGAGGCTTGGCCGTCAGCCCCGGCGGCCAGGGAGACCCCGCTGCGGAGCAGACTGCCCGCCAGCCCCGTGCTGGCCGCGGTGAGCAGAACGTCACGGCGAGAGAAGCCGCCCCTGAGTCCGGAACACTGCTTACACATGGTCACTCCTCCTGTATGTGAGTCGGCGTGACAGCCGCTCGAGGCCCAGAGAATCAAGAACCGGTACGCCCAGAAAGATATTGTAAAGCAGGCTGTCGGGAATGCAATTTGGCTTTCCCGGATCCCGACAAGTCTTCAGGGGCCGGGCCACGCCTCGGGTCGGCGGTCTCCACGGCGGCAGGGGGCAATCGATGACCCCCGCGGACGGAACGAGAGCCCAAGTGGTCTCCTTCGGCCCTGGTGGCCTTCCCGGCGACACGCTGGGCAGGCGCTGCCCGATGACCGTCGAATGACTCAGGCGCATCGCATTCTATCGCCTGCCGAGGACTTGGTTTCGGCCACCCTCCTCTTCGTCGAAATTCCAGAAGCCAATCAGGCCCTTCAAGCCGCCCAACTCGCCGACCCGACACTGAGCGGCGGTTTGTTCGACGGTTGCCACGCTAGTGAGCAGCAGCACGACGATCCACAGCACTCTCGAGAGCCTGTCTCTCGTTGGATACTCCTTTCCCGACGCTGGTGAAGGGTGACGTCGGATTGATCCACTGGTCTGCGGGCTCGGTCGCTCCCGCGGACCGGCCTCACCTGAGCCGCGTGACAGTTCGGGTCCCAGCTCGCTCAGGAGGGAATGCAAGTGAACGAACCCACAAGTGGACGCTGATGGTCCCTCTTCAGGCCCGCGCCCGTGGTTCCCGCCGGAGTGCCGGGTGACTTGTATGAATGTCTACGGAGGGGCATCAGTAAGGCGTGCACCTCTTATCCTGCCGAACCAGATTGTAGCAGTTTAAATCCCCAAAGACAGGTTTTTCTGTCGCTTCCATCCGGTGGAGACTGACGGCTGAAAGCTGGGATCGCCGACGGCTGGCCGTTTTGCCCTCCCAGCCGGTACAATGCCGGGGCCGTGTGGTTGCGGCCGAGGAGTGAAGCCCATGGATCGCAGAGCGTTCATCAGAAGCGGGTTATTGGGAGCGGCGGCCGCGGTTTCGGCCAACTCGTTGCGGGCCCAGTCGGGCGGGAGTGCCGGCCGGGTGACTGCCCAGGACGTCCACGATTATCTGATGCGTCTGGGTCCATGGGTGGACCTGAAGGATACGGTGGACACCTTCAAGGCCGGTGATCCGGCCACGGTGGTCAAGAAGATGGCCGTCGCCTGGATGAGCTACACCTGGGCTTTGCGCCAGGCGGTTGAGCAGGGCTGCAACCTGTTCGTGTGCCACGAGCCGACCTTTTACGATCATGTCGACAAGGACGAGTCGGTTTTCGCCTTTGAAGCCGCCCGCAAGAAACGCGAGTTCGTGCGTGAAAGCAAGCTGGTCATTGTCCGCTGTCATGACGTCTGGGACCGCGTGGAGAAGGAGGGCATTCCCTCCGCCTGGGCAGAGTTTCTGGGGCTCACCCGGCTGGTGAGGAAGGACACCTTCTGCCACGTGTACGAGGTTCCGAGCACGACGGTCCACGATTTTGCCCGGGAGGTGGCGGCGAAGGTCGCGTTTCTCGGCCAGCAGGCTGTCGAGCTCATTGGCCCGGAGAGCAAGCAGATCCGCACGGTGGCGATCGGTACCGGGGCGATCACGCCGTTCCGGCGGATGGTGGGCGAACTGAAGGCCGATCTGGTCATTGCCACCGACGACGGCTTCTGCTACTGGCGCGACGGGGCCCTGGCCGTGGATATGGAATACCCGGTGATCGTCGTCCATCACGGTTGCTCGGAGGAGTTTGGCCTGCGTAAGCTGGCCGATCATTTGACCCGGGCCTTTCCGGCCGTGCCGGTGATGTTCATTCCCGAGAAATGCATGTTCAAGACCATTGCGTGAAAGACGAGGGAGCAGCCATGGGACAAGTGAAGACCCATACCGTTGGCATCATCATGAACGGCGTTACCGGACGCATGGGCACCAACCAGCATCTGATGCGCTCGATCGTGGCGATCATCAAGCAAGGGGGGGTGAGGATCGGCGAGGGGGAGGTCATCATGCCCGATCCCATCTTGGTTGGGCGTAATCCGGTCAAGCTCGAGAAGCTGGCGGCCATGTCTGGCGTTGCCGCATGGACGACGGACGTGACCAAGGCCCTGGCCGATCCACGGTATACGGTTTACTTCGACGCCCAGACGACCGACCGTCGTGTGGCTGCGGTGAAGCAAGCGATCGCCGCGGGGAAGCACGTTTATTGTGAGAAGCCCACCGCGCTATCCACCGCGGAAGCCCTGGAGCTGTATCGGCTGGCTACCAAGGCTGGCGTCAAGCACGGGGTGGTTCAGGACAAGCTCTGGCTGCCCGGTCTGTTGAAGCTCAAGATGCTGCGTGATATGGGCTTCTTCGGGCGGATCCTGTCGGTTCGCGGCGAGTTTGGCTACTGGGTCTTCGAAGGTGATGTTGTTCCCTGCCAGCGGCCGTCCTGGAACTACCGCAAGGCCGACGGCGGCGGCATCATCTTCGACATGCTCTGCCACTGGCGTTACGTGCTCGACAATCTCTTTGGTCCAGTCAAGAGTGTCTCCTGCCTGGGGGCGACGCACATTCCCAAGCGTTGGGACGAAAACGGCCGGCCCTACGACTGCGACACCGATGATGCCGCGTATGCCACCTTTGAGATCGAAGGGGGGATCATTGCCCACATGAACTCCTCGTGGTGTGTGCGTGTGCGGCGTGACGACCTGCTCACGCTGCAGGTGGACGGCACCCAGGGCAGCGCTGTGGCCGGGTTGCGGCAATGCCTGATCCAGCCGGCGGCGGCCACGCCGCGCCCGGTCTGGAATCCGGACGTTGACAGTCCGATCAACCACTTCGACACCTGGGGGCCCGTGCCGACGACCATGGACTACGACAATGCGTTCAAAGTGGAGTGGGCGCTTTTCCTCAAGCATGTGGTCAAGGGTGATCCCTTCCGATGGAGTCTGCTCGAAGGTGCCAAAGGTGTGCAGCTCGCCGAGAAGGGACTGGAGTCCTGGCGGAAGCGGGCGTGGGTTGAGTTGCCGGCGATCGGGTGACCTGGCCGCTCACTCCGTGTTGTCTGGTCGCAGGTACTCATGGCCGATGGGATCTCGTCCGGCCTCGGCGTACTTGTCGAACCACTTGAACAGCCGGGTTCGCAGGGTGACCAGCCGCTGGCGGTATTCGGGCTGGTCGGCCGGGTTGGTGGTTTCGCCGGCGTCCTTCTGGAGATCGTAGAGCTCGTGGGGCCCGCCGCATGCGGCAACATGGACTCCAGTCGGACGGACATTCCGGGTTTCAGCATAGCCATCCTCTCTCGTATCGGCTAGATTGACCTGTTGCCGACTGAAGCCGTGGGGGACGGTTCATGAGAGGTTGCCATCCATGATGACCATGTCTGAGGGTTGCGGGCGGTTCAATCGACGGGTGTGTCTCCAAGGTGCCGGTGCCGGGCTATTGGGGCTGGTGGTCAACGGGCCGCGTGCGGCCGGGGCTGCCGAATCCAGCAACGTGATCGAGTTTGAGAAGACGCTCTTCGCCCAGCGGGAGGCGTTCTATCGCCGCCGCAGGGTTGATATGGTCAGGGCCGGTTTTCGGCCGGTGGGTGGGAAGGTGGCCGACTTTGCCGTGGCGGAGGGCCTGGGCCGCTTTCACTTCTTCTACATCGAGCGGCGGCTGCAGGAGGGGACACCGTTCTATCCGGGTCACGAGATCTACCTGGGTCATGCCTCGACGGCCGACTTCACTGACTGGGAGGTGCACGATCCGGCGATGATCGTTCGGCCGGACAGTTGGGAGGAAGCTCACCTCTGGGCCCCGTGCATTGTTCGCCGGGGCGACCGGTTCGTCATGGCGTACACAGGGGTGAATCGGTACATCAGCCAGGACATCGGCTTTGCGTCGAGCGAGGACCTGTTCACATGGCAGCGGTGGAACAGCAATCCGCTGTCGCCCTGCAAGGGCAAGTCGTGGGCTTTCTGGCGCGTTGACGGGATTTCCAGCTGCCGCGACCCCAGCATCTGCGCGAATGGAGGCGTTTACTGGCTGATTTACACCGCGAACACCCGAGAAGGTGCCTCGTGTATCGCGATGGTCTCGAGCACCGATTTCCGCGACTGGCGGGACCACGGCCCGATCTGCGTCGGACCGGCTGACGGCTATGAAGCCCGACTGGAGGGTGGGCATCCTCAAGGCAGCCTCGAATCGGCCAGCCTGTTGAACCGCGCGGGCCGGTGGATCCTGCTGGTCAAGGCCAAGGTTCGCGGCGACAGCACGTACTCGTGGATCATCGAGAGTGACAGGAACGACGCCTTTGATTTTGGCAGGCGCCGGTCTTTCTGGCCGGGGGCGGTCGGCATCGAGGTGATCCGGGACCGAGGTGAGCGGTCGCTTCTCAGTACCTTCTGCGAGGGGTGCATCCGACTGGGGGTGGTCGACTGGAGTGACAGCCGGCCGACGGGCAGGTTCATTGCGAGTGAGGATGAGCTGAAGGAGTGGCTGTAGCCTGGGGCTTGGGGTGGTTGCGGGCGCGGGCATCAGGCTATTGCGGACGTGTTGAGCCGACCCGCGTCTTGAGCAACTCGATGGCCCGGCGTTCCTGCTCGTCCAGTTGCTCGAGCAGCGACTTCTTTCGCAGGTCGAACGATCGGAAAGGCTCGCCGCCTTGGCGTTGGGAGCCGTTGTGCAGGCACCAAGCGGCGGCTCCTCCTCGCCGGGCGCCTTGGGCGTCCGTCAGGAAATCCTCCGCTCGGGGCTGCCAGTCGGCGTAGCCGCGACGGAACGGTTCCTGGTAGTTGACGGGGACCACCCGTCCCAGGGCCCGCATCCGGGCGAAGTATCGGCGGGTTGTCTCCTCGGTGCTGGCGGGCGAAGCGGCATCGCGCGGCCGGTGTGGGCAGATGAAGTCCACCTTGACCTTGAGCAAGTAGTCGCGCAGTTCGCGTTCATCGATGTCGCCGCCTTGGGACGCGGTGACCAGCAGGGTGGGATCGGCCTGTCTGGCGGCCGCACGGAGCTTGACGAGATCATCGAAACTGACGTATCGGGGGTCACGGATGTTGCGTTCGTTGGCGAGGTCGAGGTACCAGTTGCGGTGTGGGCGCAGGGTGGCCGTGATCGTCTCGACCGCCCGGCGATGACTGTCGAATGTTGCCAGGTATCCCGGCTTCCTGCCGTCGGGGGAGGCCCGCTGCGGGGCGAGCGTCACGTCCACGACGAGCCCGGCCCGATCGCATTTGGCGACCAGGGCCTTGAGGCGTGTCATGTAGGGCTCGCGAGCTTTCCCTTGAGCATCGACCGCGGAAGCGTTGTTCTCGCCGGAGTGCCAGGTAGCCCACACCCGGATCCAGTTGAATCCGCTTTCCCGGAGGCGAGCCAGGTCGCGATGAACGGTTTCGTCGGAGGCATCCAAGCCGCCGTAGTAGCTGATGCCGAGGAGGAAGACCGGCCGGCCGTTCAATGTGAATTGGGTGTCCTTCACGCCCAGTTCCGTTCCCGCCTGAAGCGATGGGCTCATCAGCAGCAGGAGCATGACTACCCGTTGACTCGGCATGAGACGACTCCTTTGGGAATGAGGTTGGCGTATTGTATCCTCGGCGGTGGCTGAGTCGATCCTGCGGTCGAGTGCGAGGTTTCGAGGCTGCACCGGGAGACGTTGCCGAAGTGGAGCCGGATGGTCCGGGAGCGCTCACTTGCGGGTTATTGTCTTCACTCTAATCTCGCGTCCGCCGGGGCCCTCGGCCGAGTAAGCGACCCACAGCGTGCCTGCGGCGTCGTATGTGGCGGACGGGAAGCGGGGATTTCCGTCTGCCTCGATCTCGGTTGCGTCGGACCATTTCGATTGCAGGGGGCTCCAGCTTGCCAGTTGCAGCGTCCAGCCTGTGCGGCGCTGATTCTGACTCCACACCAGGCTGACGGTTTGGTCGGGGGCGACGGCCAGGATGGGTGTGCACACGTTGGTGCTCGGGGGGCTCAGTGCCTGGGCGGGCTGGGGGCGGGTGGCGCTCATGTCTCGTTGGGTGACCTGGACCGTCTTGCGGTTGGCGCCCGCGTCGTCATCCCAGCCGAGTGCGTCCCAAGCGCACCAGATCTGGTCCTTGCGGTCGACGACGAGGGTGGGAGTGACGTCGATGGATCGCCCGCTGACGTGCCTGGCCTGGCCGAGGCGGAGGTCCTGGCCGACCTCGCGGAGGAAGATCGTTGGGCACTCGGCATCCCGGGTGTAGCCCGGTGGCGTGTGATAATCCCAGCTCCAGCCCAGGAGGATGCCGTCACGATAGGCCGCGACGGTCGGATCGCTGTGGTCTTCGTAGTTGGGCACATCCGTCGGGCTGACCTGCATTTCCGGCGACCATTCTTTCCCGTCGTACCGCCGGACATACACCTCCTTGTCGCGCGAGAACCGACCCATTCTGTGCCAGCGGTAGTACGTGCACCAGATCCGTCCTTTTCGGTCGCAGGCCATTCTCGCGTGCATGGCGTCGTTGTCGGCGTGGCTGAGCTGCATGGCGGGGGCCGGTTTGCCGGTCGCGTCCAAGGAGGTGACGAACACGTTGTATTTCTTGCCGTCGGAGTTGCTTGTCCAGCTGATCCAGGCCTGTTTCTGGTGGTCGACGAGGACCGAGGCGTCGAACTCGTCGGCCTCGGTGGCGGCCACCGGTCGGTCCTGCGACCAGCCCCGGCCGTCGTGGACCCGTACGAAGATGTCGTTGTTGCCCCGACGGTTGCCGGAGAAGACGAGGTAAGTGGTTTTGTCCGGTCCGCAGGCCAAAGCGGGGAACCGTTCCGAAGGGCGCGCCTTGTCGATTTCGCCCGACCGTTCCAGTGTTGCCCGCATGTACGATACCCCGTCGCGAACGATCACCTGGGCTTCCGGTTGGGGCTGGACGAGGTTCTCGAGGCTGGCGGCCAGGGAGGTCATTTTCGGGTTGTTGGCCCGGTAGACCACTTGACCCGAGTGATCGACGAGCATGATGAAGGTCCACCCATCGGGGTTGTACCTCTTTTCGAAGGTGCGATCGGGGTCGAGCACGTTGACAAAGGGTAGCCGGTAGTGCCGCTGGAACTCGAGCGATTCCAGCTCGTTGTCGCCGGAGACGCTGCGGATGAACTGCACGCCGCGCGGTCCGAAGCTGGCGGCCAGATCTGCGAACGGTTCTGCGTCCTGCTGGCATCCGCCGCACCAGCATGCGCCGAGGATGATCGCCACCGGTGTGCGGACATAGTCGCTCGAGCGGATCTCCCGGCCGAAGGTATCCTGGAGCTTGAACTCCAGGGTGGACGTCTCGTGGTCTGGTTCCGGATCTTCCTCTTCGGCTGCCGGTTCCGATGTCGCCCTGGTGCCGGCCTTGGACGGGCCGGTCTTGAACGAGATGGGGTAGGGGATGGCCGGTTCGCCACTTTTGCTGCGGAAGTTCTGGAACCGGTCGCTGTTGATGCTCAGCCAATACTCGTGGTTGGGTTTCAGCCGGACAGGCAGGATACACGTGCGAGCGTTGATCCAGCGGGGCTTGTCTCGTGTGGTGGGGAAGGTGGGTCCACCGCCAACCCAGGAGAAGCCGCGGGTGTTCATGTCCTGATCGAAGGTGACACGGATCGAGCTGAGGGCGGGGTCGACACTGGTTGCGTCCGGCAACGGGGTGGAGGTAGTGACTCTCGGCGGGGCGGCGGGCGCCGGGGTCCCGGTGGCGGCCAGGGCCGCTGCGGACAGCAGGGCATTGCGGAGGAGTAGCAGGCTGGCTTTTGGCATGATTGGCGTCTCCCTGGCCGACGATGGCTGCGGAGGAGTCTACCGGCGGCATGTTACCGTCATGTTACCGGGGGATCCCGGACTGATCTATTCTGGGTTGTAGGGTCTGGTGGCTGAAGGAATCGCTGTCCAGTGTTGGTGTGCTGGCGGGCTTGGCGAAGCGTCTTGTCGGGTGTTCTCGAGATAGCGTCGGTCCGGGCTACGGTCCCTGTTGCGGGGCGAGTGTGTGGGTTATAACCGTGTTGAGGCGTACGGGTGCGGCTGATCGGGTCGTCGGACTGGATTTCGATCCAGCGGGCGGGGTGTTGGGGTCTTGCGGTGGATGCGATCGTTGCGGAGTCACTGACGCGGCGGTACGGCCGGCGGACCGGAATTGAGGAGCTCAACCTGGTGGTGCGGGAGGGGGTCCTGTCCGGTTTTCTCGGTCCCAATGGTGCCGGGAAAACGACTACGATCCGCGTACTTCTCGGGTTCCTGCGTCCGACCTCGGGCCGGGCGAGCTTGTTTGGCCTGGACTGCTGGCAGCGCTCACACCGGGCGAAGGCGGAGGTGGGCTACCTTCCGGGTGACCTCCGCCTCCATCCCTGGATGGACGGGCGGCAGGCCCTTCGGCTCTTCGGGGCGATCCGGCGTCGCGATCTGATGGTTGAGGGGCGCCGTCTGGCTGAGGAGTTCAATCTCGACCTCCGCGTCAAGGCCCGGCAGATGTCGCGGGGCATGAGACAGAAACTTGGCCTGATCCTGGCCATGGCTCACCGGCCGCGTCTGCTGATCCTGGATGAGCCGACCACGGCTCTTGATCCGCTGATGCAGGAGCAGCTGCACGGTCATCTTCGCGAACTGGCGGCTGCCGGGCACACGGTTTTCTTCTCCAGCCACACGCTCAGTGAGGTGGAGCAGCTGTGCGACCGGGTGGCCATCGTGCGTGAAGGGCGGGTGATTGTGGACGCCGGTCTTGACGAGCTCCGCGGCCGTTCGCGGCGGGAGGTCATGATCCGGTGGAAGGGCGTGGCCCAGGCCGAGCAGGTTCCGCCGCCGTTTCTCGAGGTTCGCCGGCGTGATGGGCAGACCTGGAGCTGTCTGCTGGCCGGCTCTCCGGAGGATCTGCTGCAATGGGCTGCTGGCCGGCCGATCGAGGATTTCAGCGTTGGACGACCGGATCTGGACACGCTGTTTCGCGGGTACTATCGGCAAGGGGGCTAGGCGCCATGAACAGGGGTCTGCTGGCCAAGTCGCTGCGTGACGTGGGGTTTCTGACGCTGCTCCTGGGTGCAGGGCTGGGGCTGGCGGAAGCGCTCCTGGCTCGGGCTTTGCCTCGGGTGCAGGAACAGATTGGCGCGGTGCTGTCACAGCTGGTTTTTGTGCAGCGCATTCTACAGGCGTTGCTGGGCACGAAGATCTCCGGGGGGCTGGGACCGGAGATGATCGGGGCTCTCACCTGGGTGCATCCGGTGGTTCTGGCTCTGCTGTGGGCTCATGCCATTGCGTACTGCACGCTTGTCCCGGCCGGGGAGGTGGATCGCGGGACGGTCGACATGTTGTTGGGTCTGCCGGTCTCGCGTTGGCAGGTGTACGTGGCAGGGGCGGTGGCGTGGCTCGCGGCGGGCGTTGTTCTCATGTTGATGGCGGTGATCGGGCATCTCATTGGGTGCCGGTTGTCCGCCGAAGGATTGCGGCTTGATCCTCGGCCTCTGACGATGGTTGTGGTCAACCTCTTCAGTTTGTATGTGGCGGTGGGGGGGCTGGCCTGGCTCATTTCCGCGATGAGTGACCGACGTGGGAGGGCGGTCGGCTGGGTTTTGGCTTTCGTGTTGGCTTCGTTTCTGTTGAACTTCCTGGGCCAGTTCTGGCCACTGGCGGATCGCCTGTCGTTCTTGTCGCTGCTGCACTACTACAATCCGCTCTTGATCATCCGCAGTGGGCGCTGGCCGGTGGCTGACATCTTGGTCCTACTTGGCTTGGGGAGCGTGCTCTGGACGGTGGGTGGGTTCGTTTTCGTTCGCCGGGACTTGTCGACCTTGTGAGGAGTTGGCCGGGCCGAAGTGGCCGGGGTCGCTGGCTGGCTTGCCATGCCCCTGTCCTTGATTGCGAAGGGCGGGGGTGGCTGGCTGGCGGCGGTTCGCCGCGTGCGACGGATGTTCGTCTTGCGGCGGTGGGCATTGACGTGATTACCTCTCGCGTCTTGGCCGGGACGGTGTATAATGTGGGGCGACGTTGACGTCCGGTGGCGCGGTTGCTATGCCGGGCGCCGATGCCGCGCAATCTCCATCCGGCTGCAACATCGGGAACGAGGTGTACTTATGGCGAAGAAGAGTACCGCGTCACGAAGCACGGCCACCGCATCGACGGGTAGGGCTGTGGCGACGAAGGCCAAGACGAAACCGGCGTCAGCGGTTGCGGAGAGGTCTCCGGCCGCGGCGAAGGCGGTGAAGCGGGCGGACGACGTCGCCCACAAGGCAGACGCCGCGAAGGGCGCGGGTGCGGGTACGGTCCGCGTGGGAGAGGACAAGGCCGCGGCCTCCCGTATTCTCGCTCGGGCGGAGGCCGATATCACCGCGGCGATTGAAGCGATGAACAACCAGATGAACTCGGCCATGAGTCGGCTGACCGAGTTGGCGGCAGCGCAATGCGGCAAGGGTCACGCGGTGGTGCGGACGGCTCCCCTGGACCGGGCGACGGCCACATTCCAGCGGCTTGTTGCCGAAGTGATCGATGACCAGCTTGCCGAGATGCTGCCGCCGTTGATCAGTCTTCGCAACGAGTTTGCCCAGCGGGTCGATGGCAACGGCCAGGAGGCGGCGGACGACGATTTTGCCCAGCGTGGCAAGGAGACGCTGGACCACGTTTTGATGCTTGCGGGGGTACAGAGCTACGAGCCTCGGCTTGGCGAGCTGTTCGATCCGATTATTCATCTGGCGGTGGGGGAGTGTCATCGTCAGGATCTGGCCGCCAACAGTGTGGGTCAGACTGTCCAGCCCGGTTTCCGCTCTGCGCGCGGCAAGGTTTTGGTGGCCGCGAAGGTGCTGGTCAACAGGAGGTAAGGACATGGCCCGGTTGGGCATCGACTTCGGCACGACCAATACCGTGGCCGCGATCCACGATCGGGGTATGTTCTCGATTGTCCTTCACGGGGCCCAGACCGGCGCGGGTACGGTTGTTCAAGAGACTTATCCTTCGGCCATTCTGGTTGAGCGGGCGACCGGCCGCCAGTGGTTCGGTCTTGAGGCCGAGCGGCGGTTCGCCCAGTTGCCGGCATCGGCGGAGTATCTGTTTGTTCCGTCGCTCAAGCGGCAGCTTCGGGACTACACCGCTCGCGGCGACGGCCACTCGCAGGAGACGGCCGCCCTGCTGACCGGTTTTCTGAGGTCGCTGGCGAGTTCGATCCGTCAGTCGCAGATGATCCCGGACGACGAGTTGCTCGAAACGGTCATCACCTGGCCGGCGAATGCCAACGGCGCCCAGCGGCACATCACCCGGGCCTGCTTCCGGGAGGCGGGTTTCGAGGTCATCGGGACGCTCAACGAACCCACGGCGTCGGCCATCGAACTGGCCGACTGGCTCACGGCCGGCCGCGGCAAGAAGGGTGGCCGCAAGACCGGCAAGGAATCGGAGCCGATGGCGGTGGCGGTTTTCGATCTCGGCGGTGGCACGTTTGACGCATCGCTGGTCTGGATCGAGAACCAGGACTTCCGGGTGATCGCATCTGCGGGGATCGAGGACCTGGGAGGTGACGATTTTGACCGGGTTCTGCTGGAGATGTTTTTGGCCAAGCTGGGTGGGCCAAACCAGGTGATGAGTCCTTTGACGCGGCAGGCCCTGATTCATCAGGCCCGCTCTCAGAAGGAGAGCATCTCGACCGGGGCGGTTCGGAGTCTGTTCCTCAACCCTGCGGACTATGGGCTTGACGGCCGGCCGGTCACGATTCCGGTGGTGGCCTACTACGACCGCATCCGCCCGATGCTGGTGCCGGCGGTCAAGATGCTGAAGGGCGTGATCGAGTCTGCTGCCATCAAGCAGCCGGGCATCGAGGATGGTTCGCGGCTGACCGTCTACCTGGTCGGCGGCTCGTCCAAGCTGCCGCTGGTCGGCCAGATGGTAGCGGAGGCGTTCCCGGCCAGCAAAGTCGTTCTGACCGACAAGCCGTTCCGGTCGGTGGCCATGGGAGCCGCCATCTGCGCGATGGACCGGGTCACCTTTCGCGACGTATTTGCCCGCCACTTCGGCTTGCTCAGGCTTCGCGACCACGGGCGGATCGAGACCTTCGACACCATTTTCCCGGCCGGTACGCCGATTCCGCGTAAGGGTGAGAAGCCTCTTGAAAGGGTTGCCTGGTATCATCCGGCCCACAACGTCGGCCACCTGCGGTATCTGGAGTGCACTGCGATCGGGCGGGACGGGCTGCCCGACGGAAACGTCCGTGCCTGGTCGGACATCTTCTTCCCTTACGATCCGGGCCAGCCGTTGAGTGCCCCGCTCAGCGTAGCGGACATACACGCCACCGATGCTTTCGCCAATCAGCCGGTGTGCGAGGTGTACCGGTGCGATTCCGATGGTGTGATCACCGTGGAGTTGCGGCGGCCGTCCTCGAGCGATGTGCGCTGTTACGAGATCTACGACAACTGATTGCGGACCGTGTGTTCGTTGCACCAGGGTGGTTGCTCAATCGACGGGGAGCTCGTCGGCCGTGATCCCGGTTCCAGTGAAACAGGATTGGTGGCAGCCGAAGTCAGACCGATCGGCGTGGCAGGTCGTCGAAAAGGTTCGTGGAGCGGGCTCTCCTGGGCTATGTTTGAGCCTGTTCGGGCTTCATGTTTCGGATTCTATCGGCTCCCGGAAGGTGTAGCCGACGCCCCGAACGGTTTGCACCCACGCCGCGGCCTCGCCGAGTTTCTTGCGAACGGCGGTGATATGGACGTCGATTGCCCGGTCGGTGACGGCGACTCCCATGCCGAGAGTGGACTCGATGAGCTGCCCGCGGGAGAGGACGCGTCCGTTGGCTCCCATGAGGGCTCGCAGGACTCGGAACTCCATGGCGGTCAGGGACACGCCTTGGCCGTTGACGTGGAGTTCGTGGCGGCCGCTGTCCAGCCGGATCGGCCCGATGGCCAGTACTTGGCTATCCAGCTCCGCGGGTTCCGTTCGTCGGAAGAGGGCGGCGATCCGGGCGAGAAGGACCTTGATGGAGAACGGCTTGGTGACGTAGTCGTCGGCCCCCAAGGCGAAGCCCACCAGGGCATCCGTTTCCTCGCTCTTGGCGGTGAGCATGATCGTGGGGATGGTGGCGGTCAGTGGCTCGCGTTTGAGCTGTTGCAGCACTTCGTCGCCGGAGATTCCCGGGAGCATGCGGTCCAGGAGCAGGAGGTCGGGTGGATCGCGCCGGGCGTTCGCGACCGCCTCGCGGCCGTCGGCCACGCATCGGCAGTTGTACCCTTCGCGCTCCAGATTGAAGCGGAGCATCTTGGCCAGGTCGGCCTCGTCTTCGACGACCAGGATGGTCTTGCCCACGCGCATGGCCTACGGTCCTTTCGGTTCCGACTCGACGTGTATTCTACGTGGTCGGCTGTTAGGAAACCATTTGGGCGTTGTTAGTCCGCGGAGAAAGCTGGAAGCGATGGCTGTTCGGGGTTCGGCGGGAATTGGGTGATGATTCGGGGGGATGGTCGCGTCTTCAACTCTCTTTCGACCAATCACAAGCCGTTTTTCGGGCCATGTGTTACAGTTGGGGGGGGGTGGAATCTGGAGGGGGCGGTCCGGTCGGCTGACCCGCGATGTTGACATGAGCAGAGCCGCTGGTTGTGTGCCCGCCCAGCGCGCGGGTCAGGATTGGGTGTGGCTCGTCGATGCCCCGCCCGGTTCTCTTCGGCCGGTCCTTGCGTCTGACCCCGGGTCAACGATTGTCCGCAGGCGACGGGCGAGTCGGGGGTGACGGCTTGCCCTGTTCCGGTTCGGTGGCAAGGAAGTCGACCGCGAGTGAGCCCAGGGCTCGCGTGCCCACGACCAGGGCGCTCTCGTCGACGTAGAAATCGGGGTTGTGGTTCGGAGCCGCCTTGGCCGGGTCCTGGTCACGTGGGGTGATGCCCAGGCCGATGTACATTCCGGGGGCTACCTTGGCGAAGACGGAGAAGTCCTCGGAGGCTCCGCTCTGCGGCGCCTGGCTCACATGCCCGTCCGCGGCCCGCCTCAGCACCGGCAGCATCCGCGTCGTCAGGGCTTCGTCGTTGATGGTCACGTCGTAGAGGCTGGTGATCGAAACCTCTGCCTTCGCGCCCGCGCTCTCGGCGATCTTCTCGGCGGTGACCCGGACATCGCGAATGACCTGCTGGCGAACCTTCTCATGGTAGGTCCGGATGGTGCCGGACAGGCGCACCGTCTCGGGCACGATATTGGGTCTGGTTCCGCCGCTGATCACGCCGATGGTCACGACGGCGGGGGAGGCGGTGAGATTGGTTTTCCGGCTGACCACGGTCTGCAGGTCCAAGATGACCTGGGCCGAGGTGGTGATCGGGTCTACCGCGTACCACGGCATACCGCCGTGGCCCTGCTTGCCGGTGATGGTTATTTCAAGGGTGTCGCTGCTCGCGGTGACCGCGCCGCCGCGGTAGAAGATTTGGCCAGCAGGGCCGGGACCGACGTGCAGGCCGAAAATGGCGTCCGGCCTGTTTTTCTCGAACACGCCCTCTTCCAGCATCAACCGCGCCCCCCAGGCTTTTCCCGAGGAAGGCCCAAACAGGCTGGATCCCTCCTCCGCCGGCTGGAAGATGAACATGACCGTACCGGGCAGCTCATTCCTCAGCCCAGCCAGGACCTCTGCCGTTCCCATGAGCATGGCGGTATGGGTGTCATGCCCGCAGGCGTGCATGACGTCGACCTCGTTGCCCAGGTACTGACCCTTGGCCCGGGACGCGAAGGGCAGCCTCGGTGGTTCCTTGACCGGGAGGGCGTCCATGTCGGCACGCAGGGCGACGGTCCGGCCGGGCTTTCTGCCGGTGAGGATTCCCACAACACCGGTCCGGGCCACGCCGGTGCGCACCTCAAGACCCAGATCGCGCAGGTGCTCCGCGACGACACCCGCGGTCCTGTTTTCCTGGTCGCCGAGTTCCGGGTGCTCGTGGATGTCTCTGCGCCACTGAATGATCTTCGGTTCGACGGCCGCTGCTCCCCGGCGAACCGCGGCTTCAAGGCTGCTGTTGGCGGGCTGGTCGGCGGTGACGAGCGTGACCGGTTCCTGGTGGAGCGGCTCCACGGTCATTGCACCGGAGCCGGGTCCACCGCGTTGATCCTTGGTTGAAGCTGGCGGTTGCGCGGCTGCGGTGAAGCAAACGAGGCCTATCGCGAGAATCGTCGCCAAGGCACGGATCATGTTCAGTTCCTCAACCGAGATGTTCTCGGACGGCGATGCCCGGCTCCTCCGTCGGGCCGCGGACGGTCATCATACCGCACCGCTTGTTGCTGCTGCCACCTTCCCGGGTCTGTCCGGCGTGTCGTGGTACGGGTACAGGGTCGGGGTGGTTGGCGCCACTGGGTTGCTCTGTAGAATAGCGGATGAATCGCCGCCGATCGATCGGGCCGCCGTTTGAAACCGTCTGGAAAGCGCTGAACCGAGGTGGGAGGGTGTATTCGCTTCGGTCGTTCGCCGTCTTCGAGGACGAGGAGTGTACGATGTTCGAGGGTTGTTCGCGATCGTTGCACGTGGGTGGGTGGTTCCCCGGAGTTGCGGCGGCCACGCTGGGACTGCTGGTCATTCTCCTGGGGCGAGTGCCTGCGAGTGCGGCCTCGGAGCACAAGTATGTGGAGCAGACCGCGCTGCTGCTGATCTACAAGCACTATGTGAATCACGAGGAGGCCAAGCCGGATGGCAGCCATCCTCAACGGCATTTCACCGACGCCGAAGTGGAGACGTTCAAGGCCCAGCCGGCGATCGTCAGCGACTATTTCTGGCGGGCCTCGCACTTCCGGATTCACGCGAAGCACGTCAAGACGGTGGTTGTGGATGCCGAGCTGACCCAGGCGGACCTCAAGGAGAGCTGGCTCGATGCGGCCCGGGTTTTCAGGGATTACTCTGCGGCCGGTCTCAAGGATGGCGATATTCACCTGATCTGGGTGGTGTGGCCGATCGAGCCAACGGACAAGTACTGCAACTGGGCAGGTGGTCTGCCGGGTGCGACCGGGCAGGAGGCGTTCTTCAGGAAGACCCGGCTGGACGTCAGCGCCTACGAGCATGGCCGCGACATCTCGCAGGCCCATTGGACAATGCTCCACGAGCAGCAGCACGTCTATGACGATACGTTTGGCATTGTTTCCGGCAAGGGGTGGGGCGATCATCCTTATCGTAACCCGGACGTCGCGGCGGAAAACATGCCCTGGCCGGTGGACAATGCCGCCAGCGGGAACTTCCTGATGTCGGTCGAGGTACCGGAGAAGGACTGGTTCGATCTCGTGCCCCCGTACGTGACGCACAAGACGCTGCCGGACAGGGATGGTGACGGGCTGCCGGACAGCGGCCAGGTGCCGGTTTCGGAGGAGAAACTCGGGACGCGGTGCATTGATCCGGCGTCCGACCGGGATTCCGACGGCGACGGGATCAGCGATCGCGACGAGGCGATGGGTGACTACTCCGGCGGGTACGATCCCAAGTCGGCCGATACCGACGTCGACGGGATTTCAGACGGCGTGGATTACTTCCCGCGGTGTCCGAGCGTCAACTGGCTGCCGCGGAAGACGGCCACGCTGGACGGCACGATCGGGAAAGACGAATACGCGAAGTTCTCCATTTTCAGGTACGACGCCGGTCTGTCGGGCACCATGTACGCGGCCTGGGAGGAAGGCAAGCTGCACCTGGCTGCGGCGATCGAGGACGACGAGATCGTGGTCAGCCGGAAGGAGAGTGACAATCCTGATGATCCGAGGAACGACGGTGTGCAGTGGATGTTCGACATCGACGGCGACGGGTATGTCGCGACCAAGGCGGACCTCGGCTTGCTGAACTACGTCGTCTGGATCATGCCGGCCGGGCAGGATGGTAATGCCACGGTGTACTTCTATGAACATCTCGAGGGTGCCGGCCGGTGCGAGAACCGCAGGGCCGCGAACAACGGCATCACCGCCAGGACCAAGGTTCGCGAGGGCGGCTATGTCGTTGAGGTCTGCATTCCGGAGGGGGCACTTCCCGGTGCCACGCTGAAGTTGGGCCGTGGTCTGCGCTTCGCCCAATGCATTCTCGACTGCGACGGTGGCGGGGCCGTTCGCTGCGATACCGCCTTGCCGCACACCTACGACATGAACGTGCCCTACTTCATGAAGGTTGAACTGGGTGATGCGTCCGGCAAGGAGGCGATCGTTGCCAGGGGGGCGCCTCCGACGCCCAACCCGCCGACCTTTGCCGGCAAGCCGCGCTGGGCAGGCGACAAGATCGTCATGACCGCCACCGCGGGCAAGGCCGGCGTTGGCCGGGTGGAGTACTGCTTCGTGGAATGCCTCGGCGAGGAGGGCCGCAAGTGCAGCGGCTGGACCACGGATCCCAGGTTCGAGGTCACCGGTGCCGACCCGAAGGCGGAATACCGCTACGGCATTTACATGCGTGATGCCGCGGGCCATGTGACGTCCTGTGGGGCCGAGACGTGCGCGGCGAAGATTCCCCCGCCGAAGAAGGAGGAGTAGAGGTGGCGATCGGTGAGGCGAGCGATTGCCGCCTCTTGGGCGGTAAGCGTGCGGATTCCAGGGCGTTGCCCTGGCCCCCTGCTGTTCGCTAAGATAGAGGTGAGTCGCATGTGGAGCCAGGTTTGTGGATCGGCGGCGTTCGACCGATAACGCATCAGGAGGGTGAATCGTGCCAGTAGTACTCACGTTGGCGATGTGGGCGGCGAGTCTCGTTCCGGCCGGCTATCCGGGCCTTGTGATTCCCATCGATCCGACGCGATCGCGGGTCGACCTGACCATCTGCTCGACGCTCCAGGGTCTCCAGAAGTGCGATACGGACAGTTCCACGCTCAGCGGCTACTGCACGGTGGATCTGGATTCCCGTTCGGCGCCGACCACCATTTCCTTGCAGGATTTCGATGCCAGGGCCGACAGGAACATGAGCTGGCAGCTGAGCTACGGGTGGCTCGGCAGGGTGGACGTCAGCGCGACCAATATCCGCTTCTATCATGCCCAACCGGGAATACAGCCCTTCTGGTCACTGGGGGCGGAGGGGGACTTTACCGCGTACCAGGTGCCCTATTTCAAGGAAGGCTTGGTGGTCTACACCGCCACGGCCCTGGTCTGCACGCTGCTGCAGGGCATGGGGCTGCCCTGCAGCGACACCATGGATCTCGCCACGGAGCCGGTCGCCACCGAGGACATCTCGGGGACGGCTGTCATCCGTGACGGGGTCTTGACCTTCGCAGTGTCGGTTCCGGTTCAGGTCTACATTGACCCCGACAATCCCGACACCGGCGAGGTGACGGGGATGGCGTATCTCACCGGATCGGTCCAGATTCCGGTTCCCTGCGATTTCGACGACGATGGGGATGTGGACCTCAGTGACTTCGGGCATCTGCAACGGTGCCTGAGCGGCCGCGAGGTTCCTCAGACTGCCGCCGGGTGCGAAGACACTCCCCTCGACTTCGATACCGACGTTGACGGCGACGATGTGGCCCTGTTCCTCGAGTGCCTCTCGGGTGCCGAGATTCCCGGCGACCCTGACTGCCTGACGAGAAGCAGGCGGTGAGCAGCTCGCCTACGGAGTTGATGGCTAACTGGAGTCAGTCTTACAGGCTCAGCACGGAGACCACTTCACCCGAACTCGGCATGAAGGTCAAGAAGCACGGCCGGACGACCGGCTTGACGAAGGGGAGTGTCAGCGCGGTCAATGTCCGCGGCATGCAGCCATAGGACTGCTTCGTGGTGTACTCATGTCTGCGAAGAGCATTGAGCAGGTTCTGCAAGAACACAGAGGCTGCGGTGCTCAGCGTGCCTTTCAGAGAAACCGTAGCGCATGATGTAGTACGGCTCCATTTCGCCGGTGCGCAGTCGAGTCAGGCGTCTCATCAGGATGTGCCTTTCTGGTGCGTCCAAATGCGTGAGCCTCCTTCAGGCACTTCTGTTCGTGATCGTCCACCGGAGTCGCCGAGGCATCTGCTTACTCGCCTTTGTCGACGGGGAGTTCGGGGCGGGCGGCCCATTCGCTCCAACCCGCGTCATACCAGCGGACATATCGGTAGCCAAGCAGGTTTCTGAGGACGAAGAACGTCTGGCTGGCCTGATGACCCGTGCGGCAGTGAATGACAACTGGCGAGTCCTTGGAGGGGATCAATGCCGAATACGCCTTGTCCAGTTCCTCCACCGGCCTGAACACCGTGGCGTCTGCGACCTTGGTCGTATCCTCGGAGAAAGGCCTGTTCTTTGCGCCCGGGATACGGCCGGCCCTGGCCTCCTCGGATTTCTTGCCCAGGTAGTACTCCACCGGCCGCACATCCAGGACGACCGCGTCTCCCTGTTCCACATGAGCCAGCACACGTTCCGCATCAGCTGAGAAGTGATCTGGAGCCGGCCCCGGATAGCTGGTCGGTGCAAATGTGGGCAGCATCGTGTCCAACGGCCGGTCTTCACTCTTCCACTTGGCGAAGCCTCCGTTGAGAACGCCGTACTTGGCGTGTCCAAGACGGGCGAAGGCCATGGATACCATGGTTGCATCCGGCGGCTTGTCGTCGCCAACGATCACGACCGTATCCGTCGTGCTGATTCCCATGAGGGATGCCAGCCGGGCCAGAACATCGCCCGGCAGCAGCATGGAGGACAATCCGCCGACGACCCCCCGGATGCTTTCCGGGGACAGGCAGACAGAGCCGGGAATGTGGCCGGTGTTGTATTGAGGCTGGAGCCGGACATCGATGACGCGAAGGTCCGGGCGTTTGAGGTTCTCTGCCAACCAAGCGGTCTCCACCAGCCCCGGCCATGCCGGTTCGGCAGGCCCGGAGGTCGCGGCCGTCGGGGGCTGAGTCTTCGCGGTCACGACTGCGGGAGATGGGAGGAAGAAGCTCCGCCATGCATTAATCCGGGCGGCCCTCTCGGCGGTGACCGGCTCGGTGCGCAGAGATGTCGGCTTGAGGCACTTCTCAAGGAATCCGTGGAGCCCGTCCGTCAGGAGGAAGACATTCTGGAAACCGAGGCCACGAAGAACGTCGACTCCCTGTGCCGGGTGAGTCATGCCGTTGGAGTAGAGAACGATGCTGCCCTTGTTCTTGAGTGGCGTCAGGTACCCGGGCAGATCCGCAAGCGCAACGTTGACCGCCCCGCGGAGGTGAAAACTCTGGTATTCGCCGGGGGTGCGAATGTCGATGAGCACGAGATCCTGCTTGCCGGCCATCAGCCAACCCGCCAACTGCTTGGGATCGACGTGGTCGGCGCCGGTCTGCACGTCGGTCAGCAGGCCCATCTGCAATGGAATTGCGTCGGTCGCTTGTTCAGATTGGGCGGTCCGGTCGGTTGCCTCCGAGGCTGCCATCGGGGACAGAACAAACAGGCCGGCCGCCAGGACGAGGAGGGCCGTGCTGAAGGCCTTGAGGAAAGGGCTGTTCAGATACAGCCCCGTGCCGCTGACCCGCTTCTCGATGTACTCGGCTCCCCAGAACGCCAGGATGGCCACGACAGCGAGGCCGAAGCCGAACGCCGCCTGGCTGCCCCCCAGACTGCTCCAGGCGAACCGCACGCCGCTTTCACCCCAGGTGTACAAAGGGTGGGTAACGGAGTACAGCTCGTTGAAGAGAATGCTCCCGACGGAGGCTCCAACCAGGAAGATCAGAGCGTCCAGCTTGCCGGAAGCCAGACCGACGGCCGCGGTACCCGGGCACCAGCTACTCATCGCAAAGCCGACACCGAACAGCAGTCCACCGATGATCTGGGCGCCGTACACCGAGGGCATGAAGTACATCTGGTCCCGGGCGATCCAGCCCATGCCCATGCAGTAGGACAGGCCGATCATGGCCACGACCATGGCCGTGAACATGACTTTCAGCACGGTCATATCGCGGAAGTAGAAGATGCCTGCCAGTTTTCTGGAACTGCCGAAACCGGCCCGTTCCAGCGAGAAACCGAACGCAAAGCCGACGAACAGAGCGGCGAGAAAGGCCGCCGGTGAGTCGAGGGTATCGAGGCCGTAGAATGTCCTAATCATGCCACTGCCTCCTGACGAACCAGGCGGTTGCATATCCGCCGGCAAACACACAGCCCAGGAACACCAGGCTACCCGACAGGAGCATCGCGCCTCCGGTCAGAGCCTGGCCCGAGGTGCATCCCTGGGCCAGTCGGCTGGCATAGCCGACCATAATGCCGCCGACGAGGGCCAGAGCCGCCCGCAGACCGGGAGACGCCGCATGGCCACGTTCGATCCGCAGACTGAGACGATTGGCCAGCAGGGCCGAGAACAGGCCACCCAGGAACGTCCCGGCCAGCATGAAGACGAGGTAGTAGCGTAACGGTTGGGTGCCCCATCCGCCAAAGTACTTGGACGACAAGACATGCTCGGCGGCCACGCAGCTTTCCGCGAACGCCCCAACCCGAGCGATGCCGGCCGATGCGCCCAGCCCCGCTCCCAGAATCAGGAACGAGGCCAGAAGGGTCAGGCCTAGCAGCACACCTGCCAGGTAGGGGTTCATATAGGGCTTCGGGGCTCGTGATTCATCGGATCTGTCTGTGTTCATCATGGTTAGCACCCTGCACTCTTCTTCTTGGGAGCCTGCGGCGTCTCCGGTTTGGGCTGCAACGGCCGTTGTGCCGGGGCGGCAGCGGATGGTACGGGCATGAGCCCGGTTCGAGGGGAGAGTGGCACTTCCCTTACGGCCGGAGCCAACTCGCTTGCCTGCCAGTAGCCCTCTACGCCGCCGTACAGGGCTTTGACCACACGCTGGGTTTTCTGAGAGAGGATGCCCGCCGTCTGCATGGCCAGGGAGCCGTCCCGGTCTACGACGACCAGCGGGCCTGCACCGACCAGATACGCCGGGTTGCCGATCAGATCGGCGATATCCACGTTCCTGGAGCCGGGGATGCTGTAGTCCGCGAAATCCTGGGGCGGCCTGATGTCCACCAGATCGAAGGTCCCGGGCAGGTCCTTGATCGTTCGCTTGAGTTCCTCGGCGGAGATCCGATCCGCGAGGCGCACGGCCCGATGGGCGCCCGGCGAGCTCCCCCCCGCCCTGGTTTCAGACCCGTGGACCGGCAGGCCGGCGTTGATCCAGGCTTCGCTGCCGCCGGCGAGCGACGAAACCTGCTTGAAGCCGTTTCGTTCCAGAATTCCCACCGCCATGCTGGAGCGGTAGGCGGAGTTGCACACTGCCACGACCGGGAGCGACGGATCAAGCTTCACCGACAGCTCAGCCAGGTGATTCAGCGGCAGGTTGACTACCGTGCCGATGCGGACGCCCATCCATTCGCTGGGCAGCCGCACGTCGACGATGATCGGGGCGTCGCCTTGCTGCATCCTCGCATGCAGGTCGGCAGGCTTGATTGGCGCATTAGTCAAGACCGGCAGAGCCGCGTTCCTCCAACTCTCCCAGGTGATAATCCCGGCCCGGTACCCGACCCGATGTAGACGGTGAATCGCTTCCTTCAACTCCTCTGGGCTGCCGCAGAGAACCAGCGGCGCGCCCCAGGGCACCATGATGCCCGTCCAGGTTTCGAAACGCCCGCGCACGCCGATATTGACCGAATGGGGGATGTGTCCGGCCGCGAACGAATCCGCGTCTCGCAGGTCAACGACATAGTGTTTGCTGGCGTCCGTGAGTTCCGGACCAGCTGGTACTTCCGGGGGCAACGCGGCCTTCCAGTCAATGAGTTCCGGACCCTTCTTGTTCATGGCCGCGTTGTGCTTGAAGTATTGCGGGGCTTCCGGCAAGCCCTCCAGCACCGCCGCGACATATTCACTGCGACCGTGATGCTGCACGTAAGGATTCGACGTCTTCTCGGCTCCGATCGTCGAGAAAGGTTTGTCGCTGAGGTGGGCACCGCAGAGCGAGCCGGCCCCATGTGCAGGGAGGATCATGACGTCGTCACCCGCTTTAGAGAGCTTGTTGTTCCAGGTGTCGAAGGACATCGAAGCCAATGTCGCCGCGGTCATGGTGCCTTCGAGCAGGTCCGGTCGTCCCACGCTGCCGACGAACAGGACGTCGCCGGTGAACATGGCTTCCGGCCGATCCGTCTTCTGGCGGCTGTAGACATAGCCGGTGAGGGACTCGTGTGTGTGGCCGGGCGTATCGATGGCCACCACCGTTGCCTCGCCGACGGTCAGCTTGTCGCCTTCCTTGAGCGGTTCATATTTGAACTCGGTGCCGGCGACGGTTCGCTTGTAGATCGGGCAGCCTGTGGCTCTGGCCATCTCCATGTGGCCAGCGACGAAATCGGCATGGGAATGAGTCAGGAACACGCCCTTGACTGTCAACCCTTCCTTGCTGACGAAATCCAGATAGCTCTGGACGTCCCGGCCGGGATCCACGACCAGTGCTTCCTTGCCGCTGGCCAGAATGTAGGAGTAGTGCGACAGCACCGGCAGATTGAGCTGCGCGATGCGGAAGCCCGGAAACTGGTAGACATCCACAATCTGGTAGGTGGCCGCATCCCCACCATGGGATGCCGATTCTCCGTCCTTGAGCTTGACCTTCTCTTCAGCCTGTGCCAATCCTGTGAGAAGGCACAGAGCCACCAACATGCCCGCCAATCGTCTCATCTGAACGCCTCCTAGTAGGTGACGTCGGCACAGAGATCATGCCCCTGTCACATGGGCCTTTCGTTCCGCCCCGTGCCGACGGCTGTTCGTCTCGACATTATCGCCGCGCTCCTCGTGTCTATGCCACCCAGAGAGCATTCCACTGACAGCGGAGGGACGGATTTCGGGGTGATTCTCCCTTGGCCCCAAAGACTCGTCGCCGGAACGGTCTCCACTACAGTGTCGCTGTACAGGACGTCGGCCGCTCCGGTCATTCTACTCTCTCGTGCCGAGGGATTGTTGCAGAAGGCCGAAGTCGGCCTGATCCACGTCGGCGTCCCCGTCAAGGTCCGCATCCAGACACTCCGGACGGGTTTGGGGGATAGCGGGCCCGAGGGCACACATCCGCAGATGCCGGAAATCCACCAGGTCAACATCGCGGTCGTAGTCAAAATCTCCTGGTAGCACCGGCACGTGTTCAAACGGACCAAGATCAACCAGGGGGGCTGTTCCGAGTCCGGTGTCCGGCACGGCCACCGCATCCTCAAGTCGTCGATAGCCTGCGACATCGAGAGCGATTGGCTCGGTCCTGTTGCCGTCGGCGTCAAGATCGACGACGTCAGGGGGCAGAATGGAGTTGTCGCCTGCGTCAATGCACGGAGAACCGCCACGCAGACGATAATTGTCATCCTCGTTGCCGGGCACGTTGTCTGGTCCATCGGCATCGACGAACAACGGGTCGGCCGCGGATACTGCCGTACCGCTGGCCGTTCCCGTCCAGTTCTGAACACAACAGTAGCTCAGGCTGGCGGTGGTGGTGGCCACCTGGGCTTGTTCGCCGTTCCCGGTCAGGTCGCTGTTACCCCAGACGATGCTGTTGGTCACCGTGGTCATGCTGGGTGGCCAGCCAAGTAAGCCTCCCCCCTGTGCGGCGGAGTTGAAAGCGATGGTGCAATTGACCACGAGTGGTGAGCTGCCCGTGTTGTGGATCGCCCCCCCGGCGTCGCCGGCTACGTTGCCGCTCAACAGGCAATTGGCGAGCATCGGGGCTGCCGACTCGTAATGCTGGATGGCTCCCCCGTATTGGGCGTGGTTGCCTCGGAATGTACAGCTGATGAACAGGGGTGAGCTCGCCAGTACTCGGGCCGCGCCGCCAGCGTAACCGGCCTCATTGCCCTCATACGCACAAGCGATGATTCGGGGCGAGCTGCCCAGATCCAGGTACAAGGCTCCGCCATCCTGTAACGCCTGATTGCCCCCGAAGTAGCAGCGGGAGATGGTGGGCTCGCTTTCGTGCATGCAGATGGCACCTCCGAATACGGCCGAATTGCCGATGAACGAGCAGGAGTAGACGGTCAGATTGCCGCCGTCAATAAACAAGCCTCCTCCGTATGTTCCATTCGCTCCGGTGACTGTGAAGCCGTCCAATGTGGTCGAGGCGTCGGTTGCGGATGCGTCGATCACGACGTAGCTGTTGTCGGCGTTGTTCGCCGGCAATACCCCATCGTTGTTGTTCAGATCGCCGCTGAGCACGGTGACGTTGACAGACGGGTTGCGTTCGAACCGCTGATACTCGTAGCCGGCGAAGCCGCCGTATAGCGCAACGCCTGACACGAGGCGAAAGCTCAGGTTGCGGTCTCCGTCGGGCAAAGCGGGTTGGTAGGTGCCGGCCGCTACCCAAATCTCATCTCCCGCCTTGGCGGCGGCCAGGGCGGACTGCAGATCGGTCAATGCGTCGGCCCAGTTCAGGCCGGTCTGTGCGCCGATCGCATCCCGCTTGACTCGCCACACCTTCGTGTCATCGCAGGCGTCGATGAGGCCGTCCCCATCGCTGTCAGATTCGCACCAGTCCGGAATGGCATTCGCATTGCAGTCGGGGAACGTGCCCAGACCATTATGGCGAGTGACCCCCGACGCTCGATACGCCGCCACGGCGCTCTCGGTTTGGGCGGCGGTGAGAATCGTGTTTGTCGCATGGTAGACCCAGTCCACCTCCATGGTCAGATCGGCACTGATATTTGCGTTGAGGGGCGTCGCAAACCAGTGCAACAGCAGAATACGCATGCTCGATTCGGGGTAGTATCTGCCCCCGTGACTGGCCCGCAATACCCCGTCGACGTAATAGCGCACCGTTCCATCGCTGATCTGAATGGTGTAGGTGTGCCAGCCCGCCAGTGTCCCGCACACTGGCGATGGCGTTCCCGGGAGCTTCTCTTCGACAAAGGGGTTGTCACAGAATTGCTCCCAGGTCTGCAGATGAAGGGCAGGTAACGCTCCGCATCGTGTGCTCCATGGATCCGTGGGTGTGTATTCGATATCACACTCGGAGTAGCTCGGGTCGCAGACCAGACCCTTGTAGGTGACAAACGCCTGAACGCTGTGTTGGCCGGCACCCGCGAAGCTATCGGCGAACTTGATCCGGGCACTGTAGGTACCCTCGAGGAACGGGTCACCATCCGTGTCAACTTCGGATTGAAAGGTACCCGCAGCTGTGCCGTCGGTCGTCGCTCGAAGTCGCATGACGCGGTTACCGAGAATCGACGGGTCATCGGCCCAGGTTACGTAATCCTCCCGCCAGCTGACCCCGGCCGGCCCCGGCCCTCCCGACCCGTTTCGCACGTACCAGCCGAAACACTGGAACTGAGGATCCACAGGATTGCCCGCCCCGCCACCCGCGTAGCTGAAATCGTCGAAGAACTCTGCGGCGACAGCGGCGCCAGTGCCTGCCGAGGCCATCACCCAAGCGGCAAGCATCGGCCCGATTCCATGGTGCCAAAGCGACATCATCTGTTAACCTCCCTCAAGACCAGCGCATCGAGGTGCCGCGGATCTCGTCAAGAACCGCAATAAGCCAGGCGCTGTTCAACATGAATCCGTGATAGAAGTCGTACACGAGCAACGCGGGCAAGAGTGACAGGCTGTCGCCGTGCAGGGCGATGCAGAACGCCGCTGCGTTGAGACTCAGCATGAGGACCGGGCAAGCACCCAGGAGGATCGCTGCCAGGCTGCCGCCGCTCACCAGATAGAAAAGCACCGCGGCCATCCCGGCCGCATAGGCAAACGGCAAGGCGAACATCTCCGCGCCGTACGTGATGGCAAGCCAGCCCAACACGCGCGGCCGGAGCATTGACGGGTAGGCGCGTGAACGCTGGAAGTACTTCCTCAGCACTTGAATGGTGCCTCGCGCCCAGCGGTAGCGTTGACTAAGCAAGGCAAACGGCCATTCGGGCGCCTTGGTATGCGAGACGGCATAGGGCTCGTAAACTATCCGTCCCCCGAGAGAGAGGACCGACAGACTGAGATCGAAGTCCTCGGCGAACGTGTCTCCGTCCAGCGGGCCATAGATATGGCCGGGTTTGACCGGACGTCCGCTCGGGCCCCAGCGCATGAAGACCTCCTCCATGATTGAACGGCGATAGAGCCCGAGTGGTCCGGGAACCACGAGGACCGTTCCCGAATGGCTTTGGGCCAGACGCAGTGCTCCGCTGGCCATGACATATTCAAGAGCCTGCAGGCGAGTCAGCAGATTGACTCGGTTGCGCACCCGAATCTGGCCGGCTACTGCGTCGATTGTGGGATTGGACATTCGCTCCACCATGAGGCGAATGGATTGCGGAGCCAGCTTGGAGTCGGCATCGACGCAGAGGCAGAGTTCGCCGGTTGAATGGGCAAAAGCGAAGTTGAGGGCGCTCCATTTCCCACCGTTTGGTTTGCGGTAAACGCGGACGCTGCAGTTGCGGTAATCGCCCTGAAACGGGGTGGCATTTTCGTAAGTGGCATCCGTCGAGCCGTCGTCGACAACGATCACTTCGAAGCTTGGATAGTCCAGGGCGATGAGTGAATCCAGAGCCGGGGCAATGGTGTCTCCCTCGTTGAAGGCCGGCACGAAGATGGATACAGTTGGCCAGCTGGCGACAGGGGGACTCCGTCGGCGGCGGTATCTGCGCAACTCGAGAAACGTCAGAGAGAAGAAGATGATCCACCGCCCCCCGGAAAGCAATGCCGCGCCGGTCAAAAAGAGGATTGCCGGCAAAAGTAGAGCACGGTTGGGATGGTCTTGGATCAGACTCAGCGACCACGAGAAGACACGATAGGGCACGTAAGTTGAGGCGAAGACGGCCATGACCATTGTGGAGACCACGGTTACGACCAGCAGGCGTCCTGGCATGGCGCAGCGGGGGTCCGCGTCGAGAATGTGATTCGAGAACACGCACTTGGGCGCCGCGAGACTCGCCATCCTAACACCCTCCGGCTTACCGCGATCCGCTCTGTATTGGGAGAGCGGACGACTGCGGAATTGGCGACGGCATCGAGTATCCGGTCGGCGAATCCGAGGCGTCGTGATGGATGGCCCTAGACGACCTTCCGCTGCCGAGCAACTCAGGAGCGAGGGCCTCCACAATCCGAATCACCCGACTGGCCGGTCGGTCGTGTTCGCTCGCGATCTTCTCCGATTCACTCACTGCCCGGGCTTGCCATCGCTCCAGGCTCGACGGTAGGGCGGGATCGTGGTCCAGGCCGATCATCAGATGCCTGAGGGCCCGTGTGTGATGCCGGTCGATCGCCCATTCCAGCGCCCGCAGCAAGGAGGGCTCGATGCAGTGTCGCTTGATGGACTCGCGCAGACGGTGACCAAGCAGCTGCAGGTTCCGCCCCACGGCGCCAGACTCAACCTCTGCCGCATCCAGGGCCAGCTCTGCCGCAGGCAGGGGTACAATCAGCTCGGTCGGCGGCGGTGCGAGAGGCCCCGACGGGGTGCTGTCGGCCTCAAGGGCATCCACCGACGGCTCGCGCGAATCATCGCGGTTAGTTTTTCGCAGCCCTCCCGCACAGAGCCCGATCAGGCCAATGGCCAGCATGCAGACCGCCGGAGGGAACAACGGGGATACGGTGAGGGGCGGTCGCCAAAGCAGCCGGATCCTGACGGTGGGTGTCGTGCTCCCGTCATGCGCTGCCCAATCGCGGGCAACCAGGTCGCGAATGGTCTCCGGTGGCGGCGAGCAGGCGAGTTCGGCCACCACGTAGCCAGGCTCGTGGGCGAGCTTGTTCCACCTGATGAGCCGGCCGTCAAAACGACGTTGGAGCACAGGGGCAACGAGCCCGAGCGTCACTGAGTCCTGGCGAGCCAACGGGCCAATCTCCGCTTCGGCCATGCGCAGCCGGAAACGGAAACCCTGTTCGGGAGTGACAATCACCACCGGCGCCAGCGGCAAGGCGGTAGCCGGAGCAGAGTCCGAATAGGCCACCACGCCGTCGAAGGGCGCTTTGATCGTCAGTACGTCCTGAACGCCCTCCAGCTTGGCCTCGCACTGCTGGACTTCGAGGTCCAGTTGAGCGAGCATCTTTGCCTTGAGCAGTTCGGCTCGCTTACGATCGTGCTCGAGACGAGCGCTGCTCGTGGAGAGCTCCTTCTCGCTTGCGGTCAGTTGTTCGCGAACACGGGCCAGTTCCCGGCCGATATCCTCGGCCTGTTGGGAGGCACAAGCGGCAAACGCAGGCAGGCTTTGCTCCAGGTGCGTTCGCTCGGTCTCGAGGTTGCCGATCGAGCTCCGAAGGCGTGATACCTCGGTCGCCTGGACGGTGCTGTCCGTGCTCCGTTCATCCATTTCGACCTCGGCCGCCGCGCCGGTGCCGGAGAGACTCTCCATCCGCACCCGATGCTTGTCGGCCAGCACACGTCGCGCCTCCGCCTGCTGCAGCTCCCGGCGAGCGTCGTCGATGCGCGTGGTCAATGTGTTGATCCGCTCGGTCTTGTCCAGCCGGTCGCGCAGCTTCTCGCGTATCACGACGGCGTGCTCGGGAATCAGGTAGGTCAAAGAAGCCAGGAGTTGCCGCTGATCTGCGACGCACTTCTCGTAGTGACGTACCAGCTCATTGTCCGGCGTTAGGGGTTGAAGCTCGACGACTTTTCTCTGGGTATCGAGAATCTGGCTTTTCAGCTCGAGTTCAGCTATCTCCGCACGGCGTTCGGGTGAGCGGAAGCGGGCGAGCACATCGCCTGTTGTTACCGTACGGGCGTTGGTGACGTACTCCAGCTTAAGGTTGCCCTCGGCGCGCACCGTGTACAGACCGTCTCCCGAGAGGACGCCCTCGCGCGGTCTGACTTCCCGCCAGATCAACGACACAACCAGAAGTACGCAGCCCAGAGAGATGGACAGGATGGACCATCTGAACAGACGTGCCCCCGGAATGGGTGCGGATTTCTGCCGGTTCGCGGAATTCCGGTTGCGCCATACGTGGAAGGCGTACGACGCACAAAACGCGAAGAAACCCAGAATGCCGCTGAACAGGGCGACGTGCAGGATCGTCTCGGTTTCCATGTGCTGGTTCCCCTGATTTGCCAGCCGATCTTGCCAACGCGACGGCGCCAAGACCGGCTGGAATGGCTCAGGAGGCTTCTTGAAACGACTGCCGCTTGCCTACTGCTGGCAGCCGCCGTCGCGTACTTATCAAACCTCGATGCGGCAACCATCCAATCCCACGGACTGGCCGTCAGAGACCGCCAGAGCATCCCCCGCGCCAAGCGGCGGTTCCCGCGGCAAAGACTATGTAACTCATTTTCAGGATTGGTTTTATGGATCCAGCAGGCCACGCGTGCGGACGGGTCGCCGAGACGCAGAATGGCGAACATCCGATAAGCGGCGAGTATTCTCGCCGTTTTTCTGCCGCCCGTATTTCTCCATGGTGGCGGTGCTGGCCTGACCCTCACACGAGACCGAGCTTCTCGAGACGATACCGCAGTGTACCTCGTGGCATGCCGAGGAGGCGTGCAGCCTCGGTGATGTTGTGGCCGGCATGGGCGAGGGCGGCTTGCAGAAGACGGCGCTCGACCTCGGCCAGCGAAAGTGAACCGGCCGAGAAATCGAGTTCGATTGCCGCAGTCGGTGAGGAGGCTGAGGGGCTTGCCGGGGCGTTGGGAAGCCCGAGGTGAGTCGGTAGGATTTCCGGCTCATCACTCGTCACCAGCGTCTGCAGGATTACGTGGGCCAGTTCGCGGGCATTGCCCGGCCAGGAATAGCCGCGCATGAACTCGCGAGCTTCCGGTGTCAGCACGGGAACAGCTCGCTGCAATTGACGACTGAACTGACCCAGGAAGTACTCGGCCAAAGCCCACAAGTCCTCCGGCCGCTCTCGAAGCGGGGGCAGCCGGATCTGGAACATCTTGAGTCGGTGGTAGAGGTCCATCCTGAATCGGCCGGCCTGGGCCTTCTCCTCCAGATCGATGTTCGTAGCCGCGAGGATGCGGGCATCCACGGTCTGCTCGGCTGTCGCCCCGACTCTCCGGAACCGACCGGTCTCGATTGCGACAAGCAGCTTGCCCTGCATCTGCAGGGGCATATCCCCGATCTCGTCAAGAAGGAGCGTTCCTCCGTTGGCGGCCTCCAGCAGCCCCTGCTTTTCCGATTTGGCGTCTGTGAACACACCACGTTCATGGCCGAAGTGTTCCATCTCGAAGAGACTCTCCGGGATGGCCGTGCAGTTCACATGGATAAACGGTCCGTGGGGATTGGGCCCGTGCCGGTGAATGAACCGGGCGACCATCTCCTTGCCGGTGCCGGTGTCGCCGCAGATCAGTGTCGCGGTGAGACCGATGCCGGACCTGGTGGGCAAACGGGCGATCTTCTCGGCCAGCGCCGTGACCTGCTTCATCGCCGGGCTGGCGGCAATGAGCTGGGTTTCTCCCGTCTCGGCCAAATCGACGTCCGGGCGATTGTCAATTCGTTCAACGAGTTCACGACTCTTGAGGAGGCGAACGACCAGCCGGCACATGTCCTTGACCGACAGCGGCTTCTCGATGAAGTCGGTGGCTCCCTGTTTCATCGCCGAGACGGCATTGGTGACCGTGCCGAACGCCGTCATGATGATAACGGGGAGGTTCATTCGCTCCTCGTGCATACGGGCCAGCAGTTCCACGCCGCTTGTGTCCGGAAGCTGAAGGTCCAGCAGAGCGAGGTCGGGCTGCTGTTGTTGGAGTTCTGCCCATCCCTGAGCCCCCGTGCTGGCGAGCCTGCAGTGGTGGCCGGCCTGCTTGAGGCTCATCTCCAGGGCGACCCGCAGATTCGCGTCATCGTCGACGATCAGGATGTCCGCCATACGCCCTCACTCAAATGCTAACCCGGCATGATTACGAGGCAGCGACCCGGCTTCTGGGGAGCGTGAAGCCACTCAAGCCGCCCGCCGTGCAGACGCACGACCCTCTCGGCCATGGCCAGGTCATCCTGGCTGATGCGGTGTGACCGAGCGGAGGACGAGTCGCCGGCGAGAGCTGTACCGTATTCGATGGCCACCTGCCAATAGCCGGGCAGTTGACCGGATCGGCCCATACTCAGCCGGACAATCCCTCCCGCAGGCGTCTTGGCGATCGCGACCGAAAGCACCACCTGCAGCGCCGAGACAAACTGTACCTGCTCGAGACGAATCTGGGCAACCTCGGGCGAGTGGTGTACCTCAACGGTGATCCCTCGCTCGTCCGCGACCTCGGCACATCCTTCCAACGCCATCCTGATGACGGTCGCCGCGCTGGTCTCTCGAACCTGCATGGACATGGCCGCCAGGGACTCGCGAAAACCCTGAAGCCAACTCAGTACCCCATCAACGACTTCCGTGATGCGGTTCTGGGCTCGGGCTGTCCTGGGATCAAGGCCGCTTCGCATCCCAATGGCCTCCGCGAGCCATCGGATCCCGGTCAAAGGACTGCGAATGTTGTGAACGATACAGCGCAACGCCTGGTTTGCGACTTGTCGTCTTTCGTGTTCAACGAGCTGCCCCTGCATTGTCACAATGCTGGCGGCCATGGTATTGACGCCTTGGGCGAGCTCGCCGAGTTCATCACCCGTCGGATCTACGATCCGGTGCGAGAGCCTGCCGCCTGCGATTTCGACCACGGCGTCGTGGAGTATCTCAACGGGGCGGATGACCCAGCGCCGGACCAGCCTTGAGGCTGCTAGCCCCACAGCCAGTCCACAGAGAGCATTCAGCCCTAGGATCTGCAGAATGTACGTTTCGCGCCATGGCCGCTCCACGGGTCCTGCGGTAGTCAGTCTCAAGGTGTTGTCGGCTTCCAGACCGGGGCGCGCTCGTATCGAATTGCCCGTTACCCCGCCTGCCTCTGCCAATCCGGCAGGCTCACTGGCTTGCCGTTCAAGAAAAGAGTGGTAGTACATCAGCAGGCACCAGGAGCACATCGCGAAGTTGGCCGCCAACGTGGCGACGTAGAGCAAGGCGAGGAGACCGAATTTATGGCGGAGCGTCATGGTGTTACTGCAGCGGCGGCTGGTACTTCCAGTTGGACTTGGGTGAGCTGCCCGGGTCGGCGGTTCTCAGCACGTACCCACCGATGAAGGCCACATTCAACTTGCCCTCATGTCGAAGAGACGGGAACCAGAACTTGCCCGTTCCGTATAGACCGGTGTCTCCCGCCGACGGAGTGGAGTAGTAGGGGATGACGCCGTTGCGCGCCGCCTCTGCCCCGTCAGCTCCGAAGGCCAGCGGAACATCAGGATGCTCCAGGATTCGTGTGGTCAGGCGCGTCCGCTGAAGCAGCGGCCAACCCCGAACGACCGTGCTCACGCGATCCAGCCGCATGTTAAATGCCGTACTGATGTTCTCCAGCGGAACAACAGCGCTTTCGCTGCAGGGCAGGCTCCTTCGCTTGGTCAGAATGCCCGAGGCCGCCGGGCAGGCCAACGGCAGCGTCGACTGATCGATGGCGATTTCCTTGGAGTCGCCTCCATCCCAGAATTCGTGCACTCGGTAGAGCTTCTCCTGGAAGTCCTCGATTCGAAACAGCCTTCCCGTCCGTTCGCTGTCTCCTCGATAGGTGCGCGTCGAGTCATCTGCGAATCGGAAGAACTCCTGGCTAACGGTCTTCAGGTTATTCATGCACATGACCGTCCGGCCGGCATTCCGAACCTTGGACACGGACACGCTCAGGATCGCGATCAGCGCGGCAATGATACCGACCGTGACGAGGAGTTCGAGCAGCGTGAACCCTTTCCCCGTCGCCGTGACTGAGAGTTTTGACTGTCGACCGCTCATGCCATTTATCTTGCCTGCATGTCGCGCTAGTTCCGGCCGCAACTCGGATCAGCCGGGACAGCCGGTCCACTCACGCAACGAACGAAAACACCCATGTCTTCCTGATCCACATCGAAATCACGATCCAGGTCGGCGTTCCGGCAGCCCGGGCCGAAGAGTCCCGCGCCTGATCCGCCGGTCAGGCACCGCTGCAAGTGTCCGAAGTCGGTCAAATCGACGTCCCCATCGTGGTCAAAATCAGCCCGAGATGACAGCGGACCTCCAATCATGGCGCCGTCATCGCCATCCACCAGTCCGTCATAGTTCAGATCGCACAGACTGAAACCAGGCCCAAAATCGACAATCTCGATACTGCCGTTGACTTGGCCGTCGGCGTCGATGAGAGGATCACCATCATTCTGAAGGAGGTACGAATTGAAGATGACCAGATCGGCCGAGTTGGCGTTGCCGTCGCCGTTTAGATCGCCCGTCTTGACGTTAGGATAGAGGTCCGACCATACGAACAGGGCATCCTCGGGCGAAGGATAGCTGCTCCCAACCAGCATGGTCAGCCGCCAGAAGGTCGGATCCAGGTGGCCATCAGGATTCTTGTTCTCCCAGGGAGCGATGAGCGCAAACTCGGGAAGCAGTCGATCGCTTGGCGTGGCCGCGAAGGCACTGATGACCAGTTCCCACAAGCCCTCGGAGACGCTGTTTTGATTGGTGAAAAAGGCGTCCGCAGGTTCCACCACCCCACTCCCAGTCATGGAAGCGGAGCCCGCATTGGTCAGTGGATAAACCAGGCTGATGGTCGTCCGGTCGGACATGGAAGCGTGCGAGAACTGCACTTTGACGAGGGGCTCGTAGTTGCCGATGGATACCCCCGCTCGACAGCAAGCCGAACTGAATGGGCTGTATCCGTGGGCACGATGGAAGAAGCGCCCTGAGAGGATCCACGTTTCGCCTGTACTGAACAGCCAATCCGACGTATCGGATCGCTCGATTTGGCTGATACTCGCCTCCCAGCCTGTCAGTTCCAAATGAAAATCCTCACCGCTGCACTCCACCTGCGGTGACGTGGTCACGTTGCCGTCCAATGCTCGTGCGTCGACGGCGGCCCGATCACCGATTGAGACTTGTTGGGGTAGGCCCCCGAACCGTGAAGTGTTGCCCAGGTAGCGAAGGCTGGGCCACTCCAGTTCGCCGCCGGTGCTCACGTCCTGGTCCACGTCGATCTCGATGTACCCGGAGACCGGGCTGGGGCCGTACCGGAACGGGTCGAAAGCAGCATCACCACAGCAGCCCACGGGACCGGGCGGGTTAACCAGCCCCTCAAAAACCAGGTCGAGTCGGAAGAAGTCGCCGGTATTGGCCCAGGTGCCCGAGAAGAGATCGATCTTGGGGTTGTTGGGCTTCCAAGTACCGATAGTCCACGACAGCAGGTCCGGCAGTTGATGACCGGCGGTATCGATGAGGCCGTCAGCGCCGACGTCCGTGCGGTGGGCGACGGCGTCGCCGTGTGTATCCTGTGACGTCACTCGGTCCGCCTGAGCGGCGGCCGGCTGCAGCAGGCCGCTCAGAGTCAAGGCGACTATCCACACCATCGACCTGCCACGGCGAATGCCGGGACAACGTAGGCAGCGAAGCTCGTCGGCCAGGTGCTTCATGACGGGCAGCTCTTTGTGGACGCAAACCGCTGGTCGCTCTCGGAGTCGGGACAGCCTGCGCAATTCCGCGACATCACTTGTGCTGTGCCCCGTCCCACGTTCCAGACCTGCATTACTCTTTCATTATAGCCCAATAGGTTTCACGCGTAAAGCCTGTGACCGTCGCTCGTCACTTCAGGCCACCCACCGAGGTTGGCGAGCGAAGACACGCCATCCCCTCGAGGGTAGAATCGCCCGCCTGACCGCCAACTGGGTCTCCGTGCCAGCGAGTAAGCCGCGGAAAACCGGCGGCGTGCGTCTGTAACGGGAGCACGAATTGGGATTCGGCCGGTACGATTCATGGTCCTTGGGCCGCAAGCTGGGCTTCACGGCTTGGATCTATGTGGCCTCGATCCTGGTCAATCTCGGGATCTCCTCCGCTTGTCTTCTGCTGTTTTTCAAGCCGGCATTTCGAGATACGGAAGGCCTTTTCGCCCAGCAGCAGCAGGTCGAGGAGTTGCGTGCTGATGTTCGCAGACATCGCCTTGCCGGTGACCGAGAGCCGAGCGACCCAACTGTCTCTCTCGATCGTGAGGCGGCGACACAGAAGATTTCCAGGACCATTTTGAGCTTGGACGGCTCGTCCCTTGCCCAATCCCTAGGCCCGCGCTGGGAGCCAATCCGTCACCTGGTCACGCAGCACATCGCGGCAGCGTCCCAGACCGGGGGGCAGCCAGACGTAAGCCGATCGGAACGGTTCTTGACCTCACTCGACCAACTCCTGTCGGACGAGATCCACACACTGGGAACCCGTCGCCAACAGAGCATCTACAAGGCGACCGAAGCCCAGAGCCGAATCCTGCAGGTTCTGGTTGTGAACACCTGTATTGGAGCGTTTCTTTGTGTTATTGGGCTCTGGTTCGTTCGGAGGTGGGTGATTCAGCCGGTTGGAGTACTCAAACAGGCGATCGCCCGGGTCCGACAAGGCGATTTCAGTCCTCAGGTCAGTCTCCCCCGGAACGATGAACTGGGCAAGCTGGGGAGTCAGATCAGTCAAATGGCGGCTCAGATCGGTCGCCTTCAGGATCGGCTTGTGGATCGGGAGCGGCAGGCCGCGGCTAGCGAGATGGTGGCCCATCTCGAGGAACATATGCGGGCACCGCTTTCCGAGATACGCGCTCTGTCCGCCACAGGCGCCGAAAACGAGGTCCGGGATCGCGAGGTCTTGGAGTGCCAGGAGCGGATCGCCGCGACGGTCACCCAGTTCGAGGCTTGGTTGCGGGACTTGAAGGGCTCGCTTGCACCGGCGAAGAGCGAGCCCCGTCCGGTCTTGGTCTCCGAGGTGGTCTCGAATGTTCTCACCGCAGTGCGGCCGACCCTGGAACGGCGCAGGGTGCAAGCCGTGGCCGGAATTGACCCTCGGGTCGGCGAGGTCCGGATCGACCGGCTTCAATTCGAACAGGCAATCGTTGCCCTCGTGACCAACGCCGCGGAGGCCTCCAAGGGTGGCCAAACGGTGCGAATTGTCGTGAGACCCTGTCAGATCTCTGATGACAGCTGGGAACTGGAAGTTCAAGACGAAGGGAGCGGCATCCCTCCTGAACTGATGGAGAAGATCTTCCTTCCCTTCTTCACGACCAAGCGGGACGGCAACGGCATCGGTCTGGGCCTGGTCAAAGCGATCATTGGCCAACACGGTGGTGAATTGCATGTCCATTCGGAGCGGGGGAAGGGTAGCCGGTTCACCGTTCGCCTTCCTCAACTGACTCGGTTGGTGGGCGCACGCGCGTGACTGAGCGGCTGGCCGGAGCGGTTGTTCTGGCGGCGGAGGTTTTCGCCACCCGGCCAAACCTCGCCGCCCAAATGCTGCTCTGGCCGGGGGTGTGCGTGACTGCGAAAGTCAGCAACTTCTTCTGGGAACAGGACTTCTGAACAACCCGTGTGATTATGGGACATGTGGTGCGCCGCGTGCTAGGACACGGGTGATCGGAGGACTAGTGTCCTTAGTCTCTTAGAACCAGGAGAAGGGGCAACCTGGTGGCCAGGTTCAGTGAGACCGCGATCGAGGCCATGGTGTCTCCGCCCAGCGCGGTCCTGACGCTGACCGGGATCATGACGGACGGGGCCGACTTCGCTGGTTCTGACGTGGTTCGAGTGATTAAATGATCGCATCAACACGTCGCACCCCGGGCGTGGAGCCTCTCCACGGTCGAGAGAGACGGAATGATGTCATCGGCAAGGCGGTTGGAGAGTCCGAGCGTCGGCCGCCGGCACCCGGCTTCTGCCGGATCGGCTCCGCCGCGCGCGTGGATCCCGTTCCTGGGGTCGATGGAGTTCATGCAATGACCAGGCGAACCTGGATGCTACCGGTTGTGGTCTTCCTCTTCCTGACGATGGGCACGTCTCGAGCGTCGTTCCGCCTCTTCGACGACTTCGAGGATGAGGACATCGCCCCGGTGGGTGGGCAGGACGGCTGGGTGTCCTCAGGAGGCGACAATCAGATCGTCGTCGACCCGGCGGACCCGATGAACCAGGTACTCTACGTTTCGTCGGCGTCTTCCACGCTCCGCAAGTCGCTGCTGAACGAGGAAGTCGTGATCCCTGATGGGACGGTGCGCATGATGTTCATGCGGCTGCGGGTCAGCGACAAACAGACTTTCTCCGTCGGTGTCTCCGGACTGACTAGCCCGACCGAGTTCAGCGATTTTGCGACTGAAATCGGCATGGCCAATAGCTCGCACAACCTGGATCTGCGCGTTTGGAACGAGGCGGAAGGCAATTACGAGGTACTGACTCAACTCGAAAGCAACAAATGGTACAACATGTGGGTGCTGGTTGATACCTCTAAAAACCACTACAAGATCTGGCTGAACGACGTGCCCGGCGCATCGGCCGCCCCTTCCGACCAACTGGCCGCCCCGGATGGAGGCCAGACATTCGGTTTCCGCTCGGGTACTCAGAGCAGCCTCCGCACCTTCTACATCAAGACCGCCGGTGGCAGCAGCGGTCCCAACTCCGGCCCGATCTACCTTGACGCCATCTACCTCGAGAACGCGAGCTCCGTCAGCCTCTGGAACCCGACGGCCTGCGGACATATGCTCGACGTTGACGCGGACTGCGACGTGGACAGGGACGACCTCGTGGCATTTGAGGATTGCGTATCGGGGCCCGCCATCCCGCAGACAGATCCCGGGTGCAGGTGGGCACGACTTGATGAAGACGACGATGTGGACCAGTCGGATTTCGGCGTCTTCCAGAGGTGCTACAGCGGAAAGGACATCCCCGCCAGGCCGGATTGTGCTTCTTGAACATGTTCGGAAGACCTGGTTCATGGATCTCCCTGATCCTGAATGTTACCCTCGTGCCTTGGCCCGGTTTCTGCCGCACCCCGTGCCATCGGTCCGGTACCCGAACCCGGTCCGCCCGAGCCACAGGTTGTCGTGATGAGGGCCGGGCTCAGAGAGGGCATTTCGTCAGGGAATAGAGGCTGACACATGCGTCCGTGCAGACTTCCCTGTCGGATTCTGGTGATGGCTCTTTTTGTCCCGTTGCTCCGTACCCAGGTGGCGGTTGGCGAGGTCCGGCTCAGCTATAGCGAGCTGCTCAGCTTCCTGACTGATCTAAACCGCCTGCCGGTCATCGAGCCGGGCGTGTATTGTCGGCAGTTCAGCAGCTACGACCGTAGAAGCCGCCTCGACGAAGCTACAGGCAAGTACATTGACTGGGAAGCCAATGGCGATTCCGGGCAGTACATCCGCGTCGACCCTGACACACAGGAAGGCGTGATGGCGGATATGGAGGGTCCGGGATGTATTGTCCGCATTTGGTCCGCCAATCCTCAGGGCGTGATCCGTTTCTACCTGGATGGGGACACCAAGCCGACCTACGAATGGGATTTCGTTGCCCTGTTTCGGGGTGAGATGTGGCCGTTCATCAGGCCCCTGGTCTGGTGCCGCGACCCGAAGAACACCTACTCGGCGGCTGACTGCTATCTGCCGATCCCGTTCGCCAAGAGCTGCAAAGTCACCAGCGTGATCATCGGCAAGGACGGCAAATCGCAGACGCCGAGGCTCTTCTACCACATTGACTACCGGACGTTCCCGAAGGGCTGGCAGGTGGACACTTTCAAGCTGCCGCTGACCAGCGAGCAGCAACAGGCAGTGAGCCAAACCGCCGCGAAGTGGGCTGGTGGGCGAGAAGAGCGCTACAAGGTCAGGGAAGTCACAGTCGAACCCGGCGAGACGCTCACGGTTGAGGAGATCAAGGGGCCGGCGGTTATCGTCGAGTTCCGGGCCAAGTTGATGTCCTCTGAGAAATGGGCGATGCGGAAGGTGTTGCTGAAGGCCTACTGGGACGGGGCGGAGGTGCCGTCCATCAACTGCCCGATCGGCGATTTTTTTGGCGAACCCAAGGACGTGCCCTATCGATCGTATCCCATGGAGATTTCGGACCAGCTCAACGCGTGCTTCTTTCCCATGCCGTTTCATAAGTCCGCGAAGATCCTCCTGATTAACGAAGGCAGAATGCCGGCGAAGGTCAAGGTCTCGGTCGGTCACTTGAGCAAGGAAGTCCCTGAGAACTGGGGCCTCTTTCATGCCAAGTATCGCCAGCAGAAAGCCTCAACAACGTTCGACTACTCGTTCATCGAAGCCACCGGTGCCGGCAAGTTCGTCGGCGTCTGCCTGTTTCCGGACAACATCCATGGCGGATGGTGGGGCGAGGGCGATGAGAAGGTGTGGGTGGATGGCGAGAAGTTCCCCTCCTGGTTCGGTACCGGCTCCGAGGACTACTTCGGTGACGCCGGGAGCATCCGGCACTTCACCAACCCTTTGCATGGACATCCCCAGAAGGTCCGCGAGCGGATGCAGGGCTGCTACCGCTGGCACATGGCGGACAACATTCCCTTCTATAGGTCGTTCAGGATGACCATGGAGGACTATGCTGCCCTGCCGCTCGAAAAGGTCAAGAACGACTACTACTCCGTAGCCTATTGGTATCAGCTACCTGGTGGAAGCGATACCTTCGAGGACACGCCGGTGAGCGAACGGATTCCCCGCGTCCACGTTCAGCGGGGTGCGATCGAGGCTGAGAACTGTGTGGCGAAGGGCGGCTTGCCTCCCGGCATGACATGGGTCGACGACGAGGACCTTCCCCAGGAACTCTCCGCAGGTCGTGGGGTCAAGCTGGTTGGAGGAGTTGGAAGTAGCTTCACCTTCGCGGTACCGTCGAATTGGAGTGATCGGTACGTTCCGAGGCTGGGGGCAGCCCCTGGTGTGAAGGGATCCAGCTACGAATTGTTGGTCAACGGTCAGAAGCTGGACAAGTACGCCCACATGGCCGAAGGGCCCAACTCAATCGGTGTTCGGTTCACCGGGGCACCCGTGGAGGGCGACCGCTGCGAGTTGATCGTCGACTACTTCCAGCTGAATCGGCCTGATTGACTTGTGCGAACGCGCGCCGATCAGGTGATTGGCCGCCAAACCGGCGGCAGCGTTCGTAGCTGTGTCTCGAGACGAGCACGCAGGAGGTCAGGGCCCACTACCTTCAGGTGACCCGGGCGCACTTTGAAAAAGCGGCACAGAATCCGGCACAGCAACCACAAGTCATGACTCGCAAAGAGCCGCAGTCTGAGAGTGACGGGAAACCGCAAGTCGAGTCTTTGCGGTTAGTTGCGGACAAGTGCGGGATAGTTCTAAATACTTCATTGACCCCAGCGGGATTCGAACCCGCGTTATCGGCGTGAAAAGCCGGTGTCCTAGGCCTCTAGACGATGGGGCCGCCGGTCTCGCGGACTTGGCCGCAAAACTGTACAGATTAGTGAGTATATGGGCTATGGGCGGTCTGATCAACTTGGATGACGGATCCGGCGCGGGGGCGCGGGGGCGGGGATGTGGGGGTGCAAAGGGGCGTTGGCAACGCCTCGTGGCTCGGGGTGCGGGCGGCACGGGCCTGAGGAGACGGCGTCGTTCCTGTCCGGCCTGCCGACCAGGAGGTTGGCAAGGAACGCAGGGATCGGCGGGCTTCCCGGGTGGCACCGGTTGGACCAAGAGCCAGGGGGCTCGAGTACAAGGGGGCGGCGTTTGGCTATGCTCCCCGGAGCCCTGCGGGCTCGCCGGTTCTCATTCTGCCTCGGGGATGAAATTGACCAGGTCGTCGAAGAACCGGTCGGGCCGGATCTCGAACTCAAGGGTATGATGGGCCTCTGGGTACTCGATGATCTCACGCCGCGACCAAGGCAGCTCGCGTACGAACTCCTTGGTTCGCGCATTGTGGATGATCCGATCCTGACCGCCCAGGAAGACTCGCAAGGGGCAGCCGCCGCAGGTCACGCCTTCGGCGTGGGATCCTGCTCTTTGCGGGCCGGTGTCTTGGCGTTTTGATGTCTCGGCGGCTTCTTCGGGAAATCCGTTGCGGCCACCGGTCGCCGGTCGCTGGCCTTGTCGGGCGTATCGATCCAGCTTTCGCGAGGCGAGCAGAAACGCCGCGGTTACTGTCCGGAGTGCCAGAGGGTCGTTGCGGATGAAGGCTTGCCTGGCCGGATTGGCGGTGAACAATTCCGGATCGTTGAGCGGAATGTCAAACGCGGCGTGGCGGTTGGTGATGGCCGACCAGCCGACGCGGATCTTCTGAGCGAGTGGAATGTCAACCTTGGGGAACAGGCCGGGCGCGATCAGAGCGAGGCTTGCGACCCTGGCGGGCAGGTACCGGTGCAGCGCGAGGGCGAGCTTGCCGCCCCAACTGACCCCGACCAGATGGAACCGGCTCAAGCGGGTCCGGATGTGCAGTTCATCCATGCCCTCGGCGGCATCGCGGAGCAGTCGCCAGGCGGAAGGCGTGTGTCCGCGCTCGATCTCGTTCCGCCCGCTTCCGCGGCGATCGGGAAGCAGCACCGCATAGCCCGCCTCGGCCAGCCGCTGGGCCGAGGTCTCGAACCACAATCCGTGCGACTGAATCCCATGCAGATAGAGAACGGCGCCGCGTGTTTCCCGAGGATGCCACAGCCGGGCATGGGCTTCGTAGAAATCCGCATACCGGATTCGAATCGACTCCATCTCGACCATGGCGGCATGGTAGGGCAAAAGGCCGGAAGCTGAAACGGGGGGCTGCAAGATGGATGGAGGCCACGAGGGGGCGGTCGGTCGAGACACGATGCTCGGGCATTGGGCGTTCTGGTGGGCGGGTGAGTCCTCCCCCCCGGCGCGGGGCTCACGGCTCGTGGTCTGCCGGGCACGCGTTTTACGCATTCGGGGCGTTTTTTTGTTGCGTAATTCGGTGTCAGGGTTAATATAATACGTCAGAGTGATAGGACCCCCGGTGGCGGGTGTATGGTGTGGCCCAAGGGGGCATGTCGGCTGGGCCGAAGCCTGCGGGGCGGCTCGCGGAAAGCGGCGTCCTTGCGGCCTGGGTCGATGGCGAACCCGCGGAAGGGTCTTATGGTCTTGGAGACGGGAAGCCGATGACGTAATTCTTTTCGGCTTCGTGACTTGTGATACATTACAGGGCCTAGGGCCGCCTTGGGGCGGCGTTGTGAGGGACGACTGGCGGCAGGGAGGCGCCCCGAGTGGTTCCCGGCTGTGTCTTTGGGCTCGCTGCGGCGGGCGTCGGGAGGCACGAAGGCGGGTCGGTTTTCAGGCTGCTGCAGAATAGGGCAAAGGCCCCCATGCAAGAAAGTAACCGGATTGGCACCCTCTGGTGTTCCGATCCTTACTTGTGGTATAGTGGACTTAAGCGGAATGGACCCAGCCAAATCGGGAGAAGGTGCAATGACTCTGTGGACTACGTGTAGGATGACGCAAGGACCACTTAGGGTGAGGATTGGTCAACGATCGAAGGGCTTCACGCTGATTGAGGTGTTGGTGGTCGTGGCGATCATCGCGCTGCTGCTGTCGGTGCTCCTGCCATCTCTCTCGCAGGCTCGCGAGCAGGCCAAGCGCGTGGTGTGTCTGACCAACATGTCGAACATGCCCAAGGCGACATTGACTTTCGCCACCGAGCACCGGGGCTTCGCCCAGCTCATCGGCACCTACCAGGAATGGCCGGTCGTCGATGCGAACTACACCAAGTACGAATACCAGAACGGCTTCTTCAACCACGGCATGATTGCGGGTACGACGAACTGGCTGAAGCCTTGGCCGATCGCTTACGCCAAACAGCTGGGTCTCTCTGGATACAAGCGGGCTGAGCAGTATTTTGAGGAGGCGGCCCAGGGCAGCAAGGAAGCCTCTTACTACTACAAGAAGTTCGGTCGGGTGGAGGTGCTCGTGTGCCCTTCAGACAAGGACCCGGTCAACAACGTCTGGTCTCCGACGGGTGGCTCTGTCGTCGGTGCCGTTTCCTACGCGGCCAATGAGGACGTGTTCGGGATCTCGGATCCGACGACGAACCCAAGAGAGGGGCAGCCCTGGTCGGAGGATCCGAAGACCCACGTGGGGCGGAGCGGCGACGAGACGCCGACCCGTGCCAAGCGGCTGGAAGGGGACATGGGCAAGATCGTCCGTCCCAGTGAGGTTGTGTTGTACTGTGATGGCGGCAATGAAGACGCCTCCAACGAGCCCGCGCTGTTGATTACCAACAGCGGTTCGATGAATGGGCCGTACCTCGAGAACTACGAGTGGGTGTGGGGTCGCCTGCCGCACTACCGGCACAGTCCCAAGGGCGGGCTCGCGGTGGCGTTCGCGGACGGCTCCGGCAAGTACGTTCAGCCGATCGAGTGGAAGAAGAGAGGCAACGTGCCGTACGTGAAGCGGTATGCTCCTCGCGTTCGTGTCTCGCCTTATCCGGTGGGCATCCTGACGAAGGAGCAGCCGTGAGGCGGTGGTTGGTGGCGATGCTGGCCCTCGCCTCTGCCGTTCTGGGGTGGGGTCCGGGCAAGTGAGTCGAGAGAATACCGAGCCCCGGAGTGTTGCCGGGGCTTTTTTTGCGCCAAAGGCGGGTTGCCGATAGGGGCCGCCACTGCCGGCTTGGTCTGGGTCAGGAGAAGGAAGGCACGAGGCGAGTCCCGGGATAGGCTTGCCTTGGCTCCTTCGCGGGAGCTTCCGGACGGCGGTTGGGCCGGCTACTTCTTCTCCTCGAACTCGGCGTCGATGACGTCGTCGTCCTTGGGAGTGGAGCCCGTCGCGGTCGATCCGGCGGGCGCGTCGGGTTGGGCAGCACCCGCGGCTCCGGCCTTCTTGGCGGCTTCCTCGTACATGATCTTGCCGATGGTCTGCGAGGCGGTGGCCAGCTGTTCCATGGACTTGCGGATGCTGTCCTTGTCGTCGCCCTTGGCCGCTTCCTTGAGCTGATTGAGGGCCGCCTCGATCGAGCCCCGTTCGTTCGCGGGGACTCGGTCGCCGTACTCTTTCAGAGTTTTCTCTGTCTGGTAGACGAGGTTGTCGGCCTGGTTCTTGAGGTCGACCAGTTCGCGGCGAGCCTTGTCCTCGGCGGCGTGGAGTTCGGCCTCCTTGCGCATCCGCTCGACCTCATCCTTGTTCAGGCCGGAGCTGCCCTCGATGCGGATGGACTGGGCCTTGCCGGTGGCCGTATCCTTGGCGGACACGTTCAGAATGCCGTTGGCGTCGATGTCGAAGGTGACCTCGATCTGGGGCATGCCGCGCGGTGCCGGCGGGATACCGGCCAGGTTGAACCGGCCCAGCGAGCGGTTGCCGCTGGCCAGCTCGCGTTCCCCCTGGAGCACGTGAATGGTGACCTCGGTCTGGTTGTCGGCCGCGGTGCTGAACACTTCTTTTCGGCTGGTCGGGATGGTGGTGTTTCGTTCGATAAGCTTAGTCATGACTCCGCCGAGTGTTTCGACGCCGAGTGAGAGCGGGGTGACGTCGAGGAGGACGATGTCATCCTTCTCGCCGGTGAGGACCGCGCCCTGGATGGCTGCACCCACTGCGACGACCTCGTCCGGATTAATGCTCTTGTTCGGTTCCTTTCCGAAGATCTCCTTGGCGAGCTGCTGGACGGCCGGCATGCGTGTTGAGCCGCCGACCAGAACGACCTCGTCGATGTCTTTGGGTGAGAGTTTCGCGTCCCTGATTGCCTTCATGACCGGGCCGCGGCATCGTTCGGTCAAGTCTCTGGTGAGATGCTCGAACTTGGCTCGAGTGAGTGTCTCCTGCAAGTGTTTGGGACCGCTCTGATCAGCCGTGATGTAGGGCAAGTTGATGGTCGTCTCCTGAAGGCTGGACAGCTCGCACTTGGCTTTCTCGCAAGCCTCTTTCAGTCGCTGCAGGGCCATGGCGTCCTTGCGGAGGTCGATGCCTTCGCGTTTGCGGAACTCTTCGGCCACGTAGTTGATCAGCACCTCATCGTAGTCGTCGCCGCCGAGGTGGGTGTCGCCGTTGGTGCTGAGGACCTCGAACACGTTGTCGCCGATGTCCAGAATGGAGATGTCATATGTGCCGCCGCCCAGGTCGAAGACGGCGATCTTCTCGTTCTTTTTCTTCTCGAGACCGTAGGCCAGGGCTGCGGCCGTGGGCTCGTTGATGATTCGCTCCACTTTCAGGCCGGCGATTTCGCCGGCATCCTTGGTGGCTTGACGCTGGGCATCGTTGAAGTAGGCCGGGACGGTAATCACCGCGCGGGTCACCGTCTCGCCGAGGTAGTCTTCAGCGGTCTTCTTCAGATCGCGGAGGGTCATGGCCGAGATTTCGGGCGGGGTGTAGGTCTTGCCGCGGACATCGACCTTGACCAGATCGGTTTCGCCGCCGACGACCTTGTAGGGAACGATTTTCTCCTCGGAGTGGACCTCGTTGTGCCGGCGGCCCATGAAACGCTTGATGGAGAAGACGGTGTTGGTCGGGTTGGTGACCTGCTGGTGCTTGGCGATCTGCCCGACGAGTTGTTCACCCTTCTCGGTGAAGCCGACGACGGACGGAGTGAGGCGAGACCCTTGGGCGTTGGTGAGCACCTTGGGCGAATCGCCTTCCATGATCGCGACGACCGAGTTGGTGGTTCCCAGATCGATCCCGATGATCTTCGACGACATCACGCTTGCTCCCTCTGCTGCGGTCCCGCGCGCCGGCGATCCAACTCGCCCGTCCGTCGCCTGCCGACTCGCCGGAGCTGCGTTCGCGTGCAGCCTAGAGGCGCGCCTTGGGCGCAGCTAGTGACAAGTCTGAATGCACGCGCGATGCCATCGGGTCTTCGATGGAGGCTCTTTGTCTTAACCTTTTTCTCTACACCTAGTTGCGGCTTCCTGCCGATGAAAGGGCACGTGTCATCCCTGCCAGAGTGGCAGAACCGTGGATCTCAGGTTTGGCACACCCTGCAACTGAGGTAGAATGCTGCCATGTCCATGGCTCCTAGCCGTTTCGAGACCTTGGAAGGGCAGGGGATGCCCGGGGTGCGTCAGCTTTCCGTCTTTCTGGACAACCGGGTAGGGCAACTCCTGCGTCTCAGCCAGCTCATTGACGCGGAGCGGGTCCGCATTCTCGGCCTGTCGGTGATTCCCGCTGCCGAGTATGGGGTAGTTCGCATCATTTGTGATAACCCGGACGAGGCTCGCCGGATCCTTCAGGCAGGCGGTTTCGCCTGCGGAGGCACGGAGGTGGTGGTTGTCAAGATACCGCCGGGGCAGCGGGGCTTGCTCTCTGTCTGGCAGTGTCTGTTGAGCAGTGAGACGAACATCGCCTACTGCTACCCCTTGCTGCCGACCAGTCTGGGCCCGGCCCTTGTTCTGGCCGTGGACAATGTCGAGATCGCCACTGATGCGCTGCTGCGGAACAAGTTTGAGGTTCTCAGCGAAGCGGATCTTCACAGTGACCTGTAGTGTGCGACTGATGGGCGGCGTCACGCCGTGTGGCCGTACCGGGCTCAACCCTGCCATTCTGGCGGGTTGCAGGCGGCTTGGTCTTGTGGCAACTACTTTCCTGGCAATGGTTTAAGCGCATTCGGCGATTGGCACTGGGCTTGCAGGCTCCGCAAGCCGTATATAGGTTGAGCCAACGGAGGGATATCCTCTGGGCGGCGGAGGGATGCATGAAGCTGAAAGCAGGAGCTTTGAACAATGTTCGGTTGGATTGACCCGATGTACTTGATCTACGTGGGATTGCCTGGCCTTCTGCTGGGGCTGTACGCGCAGTGGAAGGTGAAGTCCGCATTTGCCCGCGGCAGCCAAATCGCGTCGGAACGAGGCTGGACCGGGCAGCAGGTTGCCCAGCGGATCCTGGATGCCAACGGCATCTACGACGTATCCATCGAGCCGGTGGAGGGCTATCTGAGTGACCACTATGACCCCAGGCACAAAGTGTTGCGGCTGAGCCCGGATGTGTATCACGGTCGATCGCTTGCCGCCGCGGGTGTAGCCGCCCATGAGGTAGGCCATGCGATCCAGCACGCCCGCGGGTATGCGCCTTTGGCGATACGCAACAGTGTGGTGCCGATCGCCAGTTTCGGCTCGGGTTTCGGAATGACCCTGGCCTTCCTGGGCATCGGCATGGGCTTCACGAGCATGGCGGCCGTGGGTGTTGCGCTCTTCACCATGGTGGTGATTTTCCAGGTTGTCAACCTGCCGGTTGAGTTCAACGCCAGCACGCGAGCCCGGCAGACGCTGGTGGCCAGCGGGCTGGTGTCGGTGGCGGAGGACCGTGAGGTGGGCCGCGTGCTAAGCGCCGCGGCGATGACGTACGTCGCCGCCACCATCAGTGCCATCCTGACCCTGGTTTATCTCCTGATCCGATCGGGCCTGTTGGGTGGCGCCGGTCGGGACCAGGACTAGGTTGCTCGGTTTCCACGGTCGCCATGCTGGAGAGACCGCAGCGGATGGATGCCCGACAGAGCCAGCCTGGACGTAGGCTCGGGCCGCCGACGCGGGTTCTCCATCGTTACCTGGCAT